>NZ_JBOBDM010000007.1:0-120699 GCF_050586605.1 Pseudomonas sp. ES1
CGAAAAAAAGCCCCGGACCATGCCGGGGCTCGATGGGCAGCTGCCGAATCAGCTGGCCAAACGCTTGTCGTACACGTGGCAAGCCTTGCCCTCGGAACGCTTCAGCGCCCCGCACGGCTGCAGGTGCACCTGGGTGCTGATGCCGATATAGGTCTTGATCTGCTTCGCCAGCTCACCCACCACCTGCTTGCGCTGGCCTTCATCCAGGTACTGGCTGTCAGCGCGCAACTCCACATGCACCTCGACGCTGTCGAGGTTTCCATTACGATACAGATGGATCTCATATAGCTCTGAAAGCTGTTTGATTTTTAGCACCTGCTCTTCGATCTGCGTGGGGAACACGTTGACCCCGCGGATGATCAGCATGTCGTCGCTGCGCCCGGTGATCTTGCCGATGCGCCGCATCGGTCGGGCGGTACCGGGCAGCAGGCGGGTGAGGTCGCGGGTGCGGTAGCGCACCATCGGCAGCGCCTCCTTGCTCAGCGAGGTGAACACCAGCTCGCCGAGCTGGCCGTCCGGCAGCACGGCGCCGGTCACCGGGTCGATGATCTCGGGGTAGAAGTGGTCTTCCCAGATGGTCGGGCCGTCCTTGGTCTCGATGCATTCCATGGCCACGCCTGGGCCCATGATTTCCGACAGGCCATAGATGTCCAGGGCGTTAATGCCCAGGCGCTGCTCGATGGAGCGGCGCAGTTCATCGGTCCAGGGCTCGGCACCGAAGATGCCCAGGCGCAACTTGAGGTCTTCGGGGGCAATGCCCTGGCGCTCGATCTCGTCGGCCAGGTTGAGCATGTACGACGGCGTGACCATGATGATGTCGGGCTGGAAGTCGCGGATCAGCTGCACCTGCTTTTCAGTCTGGCCACCAGACATGGGGATCACCGTGCAGCCCAGGCGCTCTGCGCCGTAGTGGGCGCCGAGGCCGCCGGTGAACAGGCCGTAGCCGTAGGAGACATGCACCTTGTCGCCCTTGCGCCCGCCGGCGGCGCGGATCGAGCGCGCCACCACGTTGGCCCAGGTGTCGATGTCGTTCTGGGTGTAGCCGACCACGGTCGGCTTGCCGGTGGTGCCGCTGGACGCATGCAGGCGCACCACCTGGTCCTGGGGCACGGCGAACATGCCGTAAGGGTAGTTGTCGCGCAGGTCGTTCTTGCCGGTGAAGGGGAACTTGGCCAGGTCGTCCAGTGTGTGCAGGTCGTCCGGGTGGGCGCCGCAGGCGTCGAAGCGCTGGCGGTACAAAGGAACGTTCTGGTAGGCGTGCAGCAGGCTCCAGCGCAGGCGCTCCAGCTGGTGCTGGCGCAGCGCGTCGAGGCTGGCGGTTTCCATCGGGTCGAGCAGGGCGCGTTCGGCTTTGGCGTAGTGGTTCATGGTCTCACTCGAATTGTTCTTGTCGTGGGCCGGGGCCCTGAGTGTCATGGGGGCAGCATACTGCCCGCGTTGCATGGCGTCTCTGGGCGGCTGATCAGAGGCGCTCGATCACCAGGGCGATGCCTTGGCCCACGCCGATGCACATGGTGCACAGGGCGTAGCGGCCGCCGGTTTGTTCAAGCTGGTGCAAGGCGGTGGTGACCAGCCGCGCACCGCTCATGCCCAGCGGGTGGCCCAGGGCGATGGCGCCGCCATTGGGGTTGACCCGAGGGTCGTCGTCAGCCAGGCCCAGTTCGCGCAACACGGCTAGGCCCTGGGCGGCGAAGGCTTCGTTGAGCTCGATGGCGTCCATGTCGGCCAGCGCCAGGCCGGTCAGCTCCAGCACCTTGCGGGTTGCCGGCACTGGCCCGATGCCCATGATGCGCGGTTCGACCCCGGCCACCGCCAGCCCCAGTACCCGGCCGCGGGCCTTGAGGTTGTGCCGGCGGGCGGCCTCGGGGCTGGCCAGCAGCAGCGCGCAGGCGCCGTCGTTGACCCCGGAGGCATTGCCGGCGGTGACGCTGCCGCCCTCACGGAACGGCGTACCCAGGCGCGCCAGTTGCTCGAGGGTGGTGTCGCCACGGGGGTGTTCGTCGTGCTCGATGGATTTGGCCGGGCCTTTGCGCTGGGGGATCTCGACCGGCACGATCTCCTCGGCCAGGCGCCCGCTGGCCTGGGCAGCGGCGGCCTTGTGCTGGCTGCGCAGGGCAAAGGCGTCCTGGTCCGCACGACTGATGCCGAACTGCTCGGCGACGTTCTCGGCGGTCTCGGGCATCGAGTCGATGCCGTATTGCGCTTGCATCAGCTTGTTGACGAATCGCCAGCCGATGGTGGTGTCGTACAGCTCGGCGCTGCGGCCGAAGGCCTGCTCGGATTTGCCCATCACGAACGGCGCCCGCGACATCGACTCGACCCCGCCGGCCAGCATCAGCCCGGCTTCGCCGCAACGCAGGGCGCGGGCGGCATTGCCGATGGCGTCCAGGCCCGAGCCGCAGAGGCGGTTGAGGGTGGTGCCGGGCACGCTGATCGGCAACCCGGCCAGCAGGCTGGCCATGCGCGCGACGTTGCGGTTGTCTTCGCCGGCCTGGTTGGCGCAGCCGAGGATCACATCGTCGACCTGGCTCCAGTCCAGTTCGGGGTGGCGCGCCATCAGTGCCTTGAGCGGTACTGCGGCCAGGTCATC
This sequence comes from Pseudomonas sp. ES1, assembly GCF_050586605.1. Classification (NCBI taxonomy): domain Bacteria; kingdom Pseudomonadati; phylum Pseudomonadota; class Gammaproteobacteria; order Pseudomonadales; family Pseudomonadaceae; genus Pseudomonas; species Pseudomonas sp. ES1. The sequence continues at coordinate 2,591 of NZ_JBOBDM010000007.1, forward strand.
GGGGCGCACGCTGGACAGGGCGCCGCCGTAGCGACCAATGGGGGTGCGCACCGCGTCGATGATCAGTGCGTAGGGCTGGCGGGTGTCAGTCATGGGTGTTCTCCGGTGCCAGCACGCTGCCGCGCACCTTGTAGGATTTGCCGTGGAACAGGGCGATCAGCTCGCCATGCTGGTTTTCGATGCGCACGTCGTAGTTGCCGGTGCGGCCTTTGCGGCTCAGTTCAGTCGCGCTGGCGACGAGCTGGTCGCCATGTTTGGCCGCAGCGACGTAGTCGATGCTGCAACCCAGGGCCACGGTGGCTTCGTCATGGCTGTTGCAGGCGAAGGCAAAGGCCGAGTCGGCCAGGGCAAACAGAAAGCCGCCATGGCAGGTGCCGTGGCCCTGGATCATGTCGGCGCGTACGGTCATGGCCAGGCGCGCGCTGCCGGGGCCGGCGTCGAGCAGCTCGATGCCCAGGCCCTGGCTAGCTGCGTCACGGGCGAACATGGCCTCGGCGCAGGCACGCGCCAGGGCTTTGGGGGACAGATCAGGCATGCAGGCGGCCTCCTTGGGCGTGGGTGCGGCGTAGCAGCAGGGAAGGGCGGTAGCGTTCCTCGCCGTAGCTGCGTTGCAGGTTGTCGAGCACGCGCAGGGTGTAGCCGACACCGAGGCTGTCGGCCCAGGCCAGCGGGCCACGGGGGTAATTGACCCCGGCGCGCATGGCCAGGTCGATGTCTTGCGGCGTGCCAACCCCTTGCAGCACGGCGTCGGCCGCTTCGTTGGCGAGCATGGCGACGGTGCGCAGCACCACCAGGCCGGGCAGGTCGGCAACGGCGCTGACCTCGAGCCCGGCGCTGCGCAGCAAGGCGATAGCCTGGTCGCGAGCCTCGGCGGTGCAGTTGGCGGCGTGGCTGATGGCAAGGCGGGTAGCGCTGGCATAGTCCTGGGCCAGATCGAGCAGGACCAGATTGCTCAGGCCGTCCTCGCGGGCACGCTGGCTGGCCAGGCGACCGTCGGAAAGCGCCAGGGTGGCGTCGCCGACCCGCAGCAAGCCTGTGCCTGCGCGTTCGGTCACGCTGATACCTGCGCCGCGCAAGCGCTCCACCAGGATGCGCAGCACGCCAAGGTCGCCTTCTGCCACGCAGCAATCCACATTCGCCTGGCTGGCCAGGGTGAGCGGTTGCGGCCTTTGCGCACCCTCGGCATAGCTATAGAAGCCCTGCCCGGACTTGCGCCCCAGGCGCCCGGCATCCACCAGCGCCTTCTGCACCAGCGACGGCTGGAAGCGCAAGTCGCCATAGAAGGCCTCGAACACTGAGCAGGTCACGGCGTAGTTGACGTCATGCCCGATCAGGTCGGTGAGCTCGAAAGCGCCCATGCGAAAACCGCCAGCCTCACGCAGCAGGGCGTCGAGAGTGGCACAGTCGGCGGCGCCTTCCTGCAGCAGGCGCAGGCTTTCGGCATAGAAAGGGCGTGCCACGCGGTTGACGATGAAGCCCGGCGTAGATTGCGTGTGCACCGGCTCCTTGCCCCAGGCTTTGGCCGTTTCATACAAGGTGGCGGCGGCGGCGGGATCGCTGGCCAGGCCTGAGACAATCTCCACCAGAGCCATCAACGGCGCCGGGTTGAAGAAGTGCATGCCGATCACTTGCTGTGGGCGCTTGAGGCCGGCGGCCAGGCTGGTGATCGACAGTGACGAGGTGTTGCTGGCGAGGATGCAGTCTTCGCCACACACGGCTTCGAGCTGGTGCAGCAGGCCTTGTTTGATCGACAGGCTCTCGACGATGGCTTCGATGACCAGGCGCGCGGGTGCGAGGGCATCGAGGGTTTCCACTGGCAGCAGGCGGGCGCTGATGGCTGCGCGCTCGGTGGCCGGCAGCTTGCCTTTTTCCACCAGGCGGCCGAGTTGCCGGTCGATGCCTTCAACGGCTTGCGCGGCGGCGCCTGGGCGGTTGTCGTAGAGGCGAACCGGATGGCCGGCCTGGGCGGCTACTTGGGCGATCCCAGCGCCCATGGCACCGGCACCAATGACTGCCACCAGCGTGTTTCGGTCGAGTGCAGCCATGATCAACGCCCCTTGAACGCGGGGGCGCGCTTGTTCATGAAGGCGCTGACGCCTTCGCGGTAGTCCTCGCTGCGCCCGGCCAGGCGCTGCAGGTCGCGCTCCAGCTCCAGCTGTTGGTCAAAACGGTTGTCGTAGCTCTGGTTCAGTGCGCGCTTGATCAGGGCCAGGCCGTAGGTGGGCTGGGCCGCCAGCTGGCGGGCCAGGGTCAGGGCTTCGTCGCGCAGGGCGGCGTCGTCGACCACCCGATGGATCAGCCCCCACTGTTCGGCCTGTTCGGCGCTCAGGCGCTCACCGAGCAATGCCAGCGCCTTGGCCCGGGCCATGCCGATCAGGCGCGGCAGCAGCCAGGTGCCGCCGGAGTCGGGAACCAGGCCGATCTTGCAGAACGCCTGGATGAAACTGGCGGAACGCGCTGCCAGCACCAGGTCGCAGGCCAGCGGCAGGTTGGCGCCGGCGCCGGCGGCCACGCCATTGACGGCACAGATCACCGGCAGCGGCAGGTCGCGCAGGCTGCGCACCAGGGGGTTGTAGAACTTTTCGATGGACTCGCCCAGGTCGGGCATCTCGGCGCCGGGGGCGACATTGCGATCGGACAGGTCCTGGCCTGCGCAGAAGCCGCGGCCTTCCCCGGTCAGCAGCAGTACTCGGGCATGTTCGCTCTGGCGCACCTGCTTGAGGGCTTCGCGCACTTCCAGGTGCATGGCGCTGTTGAAGCTGTTCAGTTGCTCGGGTCGGTTGAGGCTGAGCAAGGCGACGCCGTCGTCGTCGATGGAAAACAGGATGTGCTGGAAAGGCATGCTGGAAGCGCTCCGTCGGTGGAGGGGAGGGGTCACTGGCCGAGGAAGCGGGCCGGGCGTTTTTCCTGGAAGGCGCGGATGCCTTCATTGCGGTCGGCAGTGCCGGCCAGCAGGGTGAAAGCGTGACGCTCGAAACGCAGGCCGCTGGCCAGGTCGGTGTTCTGGGCCTTGAGCAGCGCCTCCTTGGCCAGGCGCACGGCCAGCGGCGCCTTGGCGGCGATGGCGCGGGCCACCTGCAGGGCGCGCTCGACCGTCAGTTCAGGCTCGGTGACTTCGCTGACCAGGCCGGCCTGCAAGGCATGGCGGGCGTCGATGGCCTCGCCGCTGAGCACCATCTGCATGGCCAGCGGCTTGCCCACTGCGCGCAGCAGGCGCTGGGTACCGCCGGCGCCGGGGATGATGCCGAGGTTGATTTCGGGTTGGCCGAACCGTGCATCGCTGCCGGCAATGACGATATCGGCGCACATCACCAGTTCGCAGCCGCCACCCAGTGCGTAGCCGTTGACGGCGGCGATCAGTGGCTTGGCGAAGGCGGCGATGCGTTGCCAGTGGGAGACGCGGGGGTCGTTGAGGATACCGACCAGGTCGCGCTCGGCCATTTCGTTGACATCGGCGCCGGCGGCGAAGGCCTTGCGGCTGCCGGTGACGATCACGGCGCGGGTGTGTTCGTCGCGTTCTGCGGCGTCGAGTTCGGTGGCTAGCTCGGCCAGCAGCTCGGTGCTCAAGGCGTTGAGGGCTTGTGGGCGGTGCAGGGTGATCAGACGGACGCCGTCCGCTGGGGGCTGCACAAGGAGGTTGCTGGGCATGGTGGTACCTCAGGCTGCACGTTCGGCGCCAGCTGGGGCTGGCTTTTCTTGGAGTTGTTGGCGGTGCTGGGGCAAGTATAGGTTGAAAGCGATACCATAATGCAATAGATAAATCGCATCTATGTATCTCATTTTGTTTTTAGCCTCGCTCGAGCGCTGCATCGCCGACAAGCCGATCCTCATAGAATATAGAGCCTATAAGCTAGCGATTAGGCCTTTGGAAGCTGGTTTACCGGCAATGAATCGCAGCCACCAAAGCGATACACGTCAGGATGAATTGACTGAAGCATGTGAAGTGATACAGGATCAGCTTGTCATCCGAATCACATTGAGAAACAACCTATGCCCAGCTACCGCCTCGACGGCCTGACCCCTGTGGTTCATCCCAGCGCCTATGTCCATCCCAGCGCAGTCCTGATCGGTGATGTGATCATCGGCCCCGATTGTTATGTCGGCCCGCTGGCCTCATTGCGAGGCGACTTCGGGCGTATCGTCCTGGAGCACGGCGCCAACCTGCAGGACACCTGCGTGATGCATGGCTTCCCCGGGGGCGACACGGTGGTGGAGCGCAATGGCCACGTCGGCCACGGCGCGGTGTTGCACGGTTGCCGGGTGGGCGAGGATGCCTTGGTGGGGATGAACGCGGTGGTGATGGATGGGGCGCATATCGCGCCGCGCTGCATCGTCGCCGCCACGGCCTTCGTCAAGGCCGGCTTCCAGTGTCCGGAGCAGAGCCTGGTGGTGGGGGCGCCGGCCGAGGTCAAGCGCTCGCTCAGCGACCAGGAGCTGGCCTGGAAGCAACGCGGCACTGCCCAGTACCATGCCCTGACCCGACGTTGTATGGCCTCGATGGTGGAGTGCCCGCCATTGAGCGAAGCAGAGGCGCAGCGCCCGCGCATGGGTGATTCAGGTTTCCGGCCCAAGGCCGAGGGTGGCGCATGAACCTTGCACGGCCACGGCAGGCAGGTATAGTCGAGGCTTTAGCCGCGCCGCGCCCCCTCATGAGCAGCCTTGCCCCCCTGAATCACCTGATCACCCGCTTCCAGGAGCAGACGCCGATCCGCGCCAGCTCGCTGATCATCACGCTCTATGGCGATGCCATCGAACCCCATGGCGGCACGGTCTGGCTGGGTAGCCTGATCAACCTGCTGGAGCCGATGGGCATCAATGAGCGGCTGATCCGTACCTCGATCTTTCGCCTGACCAAGGAAGGCTGGCTGACCGCCGAGAAGGTGGGTCGGCGCAGCTACTACAGCCTGACCGGCACCGGCCGGCGGCGTTTCGAGAAAGCCTTCAAGCGTGTCTACAGCGCCAACCTGCCGGCCTGGAACGGCGCGTGGACGCTGGTGCTGCTGTCGCAGCTCGATGCCGCCAAGCGCAAAGCCGTGCGTGAAGAGCTGGAGTGGCAAGGTTTCGGCGCCATGGGCCCGAACCTGCTGGGCTGCCCACGCAGCGACCGGGCCGACCTTGCGGCGACACTGCGCGAGTTGGACGCCGAGGATGACAGCATCGTGTTCGAGACCCATGCCCAGGAAGTGCTGGCCTCCAAGGCCCTGCGCGCCCAGGTGCGCGAGAGCTGGAACATCGATGAACTCGGGCAGCATTACAGCGAGTTCATTCGCTTGTTCCGCCCCTTGTGGCAGGCGATGAAAGAGTTGGAGGCGCCCGATGCCGCAGACTGCTTCCTGGCCCGCACCTTGCTCATCCACGAGTACCGCCGCCTGCTGCTGCGCGATCCGCAACTGCCGGATGAGTTGTTGCCGGGCGACTGGGAAGGCCGAGCGGCTCGGCAACTGTGCCGCAACCTGTATCGGCTGGTGCAGGGCAAGGCAGAAGAATACCTTGCCACGGCGCTGGAGACCGCGGACGGGCCGCTGCCGGATGCCAACAGCAGCTACTACAAAAGGTTCGGTGGGTTGAGCTGACTAGAACAGCCGAATCCCTGCGGAAACCTCGACGGCTTTGCTGATGTTGTAGCCGACAACGCGCCATTGATCGGCTTCTTCGCTGAGCAGCACGGCCTCGGTGACGGTCATGTTTGCAAAGGTTGATTGGGTCTGGACGGCCGCGTAATGACCAGGCGGCGCATCGGGCAGTTGTTTGGTGAACGCCACCTGGTATTGATTACGCTGCTGCAGCTCGCCAAGCCCCATGCGTAATCCGCTGATGCCTTTGACCCAGTTTGGCTCGGTGGTAGCTGCCTTGAGTACTGAGCCTGCCGACGTCCAGGTCATGTCGGCTCTTCCCGCGTCCAGCAATAGCAGGAACTCGTTCGCCGTTTCCGCTATCTGTTTCTGCTGTTGCGCAGAGCCAGGCTGGGAGAGCACTACCGCCGACGCATTCGTTGCGGGAGCGTTGGTATTGATGGAAACATCACAGCCTGCGAGCAACAGCAAACCGACCAGTAAAACACCATGCTTCATGCAAAAGCCTCGAGAGTAGAGGGGGTCAGCGGGCTATTAAACCGAAAACCGGGCGCGTTGGACACCCGCAAGGCCATACACAGCACATTGCTCAAAAGGTCTCAAGTCTGTCGAATTATGACTTGGACGATCTTGGTAGGGGCGCAATAGGATTGCCGCCATCGGAGTTCATAACCAACTCCCCTAATCAGGAAAATCCAGATGAACCTCAAATCCCTTATCGCCAATCCACTGGGCTTCGGCACCGCACCCCTGGGCAACATGTTCCGCAATGTGCCGGAGGCCGAGGTGCAAGCCACTGTCGACGCCGCCTGGAACAACGGTGTGCGCTACTTCGACACCGCGCCGTTCTACGGTGCCGGCCTCTCCGAATCGCGTCTGGGCAACGCCCTGGTCGGTCGTCCGCGTGACGAGTACGTGCTCAGCACCAAGGTCGGCCGGATCATCCTCGACGAACTGGAAGACCCTACCAGCCGTGAGCTGGGCGAGAAGAGCGGCTTGTTCGAACACGGCAACCGCAACCGCATCGTCAACGACTACAGCGCCGACGCCACCCTGCGCTCCATCGAGGACAGCCTGCGTCGCCTGAAGACCGACCGCCTGGACATCGTCTGGATCCACGACATCGCCCAGGACTTCTATGGTGACGAGTGGCTGGAGCGTTTCGAAACCGCACGCAAAGGGGCCTTCCGAGCCCTCACCCGCCTGCGTGAAGAAGGCGTGATCAAGGCGTGGGGCCTGGGTGTGAACCGGGTCGAGCCGATCGAGCTGACCCTCGACCTGGACGAGCCGCGTCCAGACGGCTTCCTGCTCGCCGGTCGTTACTCGCTGCTGGATCACGATCGCGCCCTGCAACGTGTCATGCCGCAAGCCGTGGAGCAGGGCGTTGGCATCGTCGTCGGCGGCCCATACAGCTCTGGCGTCACTGCCGGTGGCGAGCACTTCGAATACCAGAAGGCCACCCAGGCGGTGCTGGAGAAGCTCGAACGCATTCGTGCGGTCGCCCGTGCCCACGGTGTCGACGTCAAGGCCGCCGCTCTGCAATTCGCCCTGGCCCACCCGGCCGTGGTCGCAGCAATCCCGGGCTCGACCCGTCCGCTGCACGCCAACGAAGACCATGCAGCCCTGAGCGCTGTCATCCCCAGCGCGTTCTGGAATGACCTGCGTCAACAAGGCCTGATCAACACCCTGGCGCCTGTTCCAACCGTTTGAACTGACTTTGCGGGGCCGCGTCGCGGCCCTGTTCTTAACGCATCATCGGGGGTGAACCCCAGGAGAAACATCATGGCTACTGCACAATCGTCCATCGACCTTGACATCAATGCCGACCGTGTCTGGCAACTGATTGGCGGCTTCGACGCACTGCCCGACTGGCTGCCGTTCATTCCACAAAGCACCCTGAGCGAAGGCGGCCGCGTGCGCACGCTCAAGAGCATCGACGGCGACACCATCATCGAGCGTCTGCTGGACTTCAACGAAGCCGGGCGCAGCTACAGCTACACCATCCTTCAAGGCCCGGCACCGGTTCGCGACTACCAGTCGACCCTGCGCGTGGTCTCGGTAGGCCAGGGGGCCCGTGTGGAATGGTCCGGCTCGTTCGTGCCGGTCGGTATCAGCGATGCCGAAGCGAGCGCGATGTTCGCCACTATCTACCAGGATGGCCTGGCTGCACTGAAGCAAGCACTGAAAGGTTGATGGATGGCTTGGGGCCGCAAAGCGGCCCCAAGCCTGAGCAGCCCCCCGAGCCGTGCTTCCACGGCCTTACTCATTTTCGAAGACTCATATGCTGGACTTCAGACAACTCCGTTATTTCGTCGCCGTGGCTGAGTTGGAGCACGTGGGCAAGGCGGCAGAGCAACTGCACATCTCCCAGTCGCCGCTTAGCCGGCAGATTGCCCAGCTTGAGGAGCGCCTAGGGCTGCAGCTGTTCGAACGCAGCCAGCAACGGCTGCGCATCACCTCCGACGGTCGCACCTTCCTGTACGAGGCCAAGGCCCTGCTCAAACACGCCGAACGCCTGGAGTCACTCGGCCGCCGATTGGGCCGGGGCGAGACGGGCGGGCTGTGCATCGGCTACGTCAGCCACGCCATCCATGCAGGGGTGTTGCCCAAGGCGTTGCGCCAGGTGCGTGAGGAACGGCCAGGCATCCATATAGCCCTTTACAACCTGACGGCCCAAGAGCAGTTCGAGGGGTTGCGCCAGCGTAGCCTCGATATCGCGCTGGTGTGCGAGCCGATACCGGCGGGGGATCTGGACCTGCTGGCAGTACCGGTATTCCAGGACCCGCTCTATCTCGCGCTACCCATTGGGCATCCACTGGCAGACAAGGCGCAGATCGACCCAGCCGATCTTCACGAGCAGGACTGGATCATGGTCGACGGGCACGCGACCCCCAACCGTCGCGAGCGCTTCATGGCCCGTTGCGTGGAGGCAGGCTTTACCCCGCAGATCCGGCTGGAGGCCGCCGAACCGCTGAGTGCGCTGGGGCTGGTGTCCGCGGGGTTAGGCTTGGCGCTGATACAGCAGAGCATTGGCGGTGGCAGCAACCCTGAGGTGGTGCTGCGCGAGTTGCCATGGTTACAGCAAAGCATCGGCCTCTGGGCAGCCTGGCACCGTGTTGACCTGCGACCGATAGTAGGCGAGTTTCGTCAGATCGTATTGGCTGGCGCAGAGTACTGAGGACCCTATGATTCCCTCCCTGGACAGTATTTTCGCCCGACTGCGTTTGCGTCAGTTGCGCCTGCTTATCGAGCTGGATCGCTGCGGCTCGCTGCACAAGGCCGCCGAGGCCATGGCCATCTCCCAGCCCGGTGCGACCAAGGCCTTGCGTGAAGTCGAGGAGATCCTCGGCGTGCCGTTGTTCGTGCGCCAGCCCAGCGGCCTGGTGGCCAACGACGCCGGGCGCTGTGTGGTGCGCTATGCGCGGTTGATCCACAGCGACCTGGGGCATTTGCGCGACGAGATGCTGGGCATCGTGCAGGGGCAGGGCGGGCACCTGGCGGTGGGCAGCATCATGGGGGCCATGCCGATGCTGGTGGGGGCGCTGGGGCGCTTGCGGCGCAAGCAGGCGCAGTTGTCGGTGGAAATCGCCGAGAACACCAGCGCCAACCTGCTCGAGCAACTGGACGAAGGGCGCCTGGACCTGGCGATCTGCCGTCCCGGCGTTGGGCGTAATACGTCCGACTACGTGTTCATGGAGTTGGCGCAGGAGCCACTGGCGGTGGTGGCCCACCCGCAGCACCCGTTGGCCAGTGCGCAGGCCCTGGAAATCGGCGACCTGAGCCACTACCGGTGGATCGTCTACCCGGCCAACATGCCCATGCGCCAGGCCCTGGAGCGCGAGTTGAACGAGGCTGGCGTGGAAGTGCCGCGCTATCCGCTGGAGACTTCGTCCACCTTCGCAACCTTCATGTTGCTGGAGGAAGACCCGACCCTGGTGGCGGTGATTCCCAGCGCGGTGGCGGCCTTTGCCGAGCAGCGTGGCCTGCTGGTGTCGCTTGCGGTGCGCTTGCGGGCGTTGAGCGAGCCGTTCGGGGTGGTGCACCGGGTGGGCTCGCCACTGTCCCATGCGGCGCAACTGCTGGTCGAAGAGTTGCTCGCGCCCTGAGTGCAAAGGGGCCGCAAAGCGGCCCCAGGCAAAGTCAGAACTGCCGCTCGCGGTAGTCGATCAGGCTCGAGAACAGGGCAATCAGCAGCGCCGCGACCACGAAGAAGATCAAGGCGAAGAAGTACTCGCCGGTGAACTGCACGATCAGGCCGATGATGATCGGCACCAGCACGCCCGCCATGTTGCCGCAGAAGTTCATGGTCCCGCCCAGCACGCCGGTGCGCGACGGGCCGCCGATGATCGCCGGCAGGCACCAGTACATGCCGCACCAACGAATGAAGAACATCGCCACACACAGCAGGGTGATCACCGGGCCGGTGCTGGCGACGAAGGCCGCCGCAAGGATGCACGCCGCCGCGACCAGTGCCGAGCCGCTGAACATCGAGCGCATCACCAGGTTCGGCGAGGCGCCGCTGGCGCGCCACTTGTCACCGATCCAGCCGCCGACCAGCTCGCCGATGAAACCGCACATGAAGATCAGGAAGGTCGCCCCGCCCATGGCCGAGATGTCCAGGCCGTGGGCCTTGTGCAGGTAGCTGGGCATCCAGGTCAGCAGGCCGTAGAACACCGCGAGGATGCAGCTGTAGCCGGCGAACATGGCGAAGATCGAGCGGTCCTTGAGCAGCACGCGCAGGGGAATGCCGGCCTTGGCCGCGGCATGGGCGCTGGCGTTGCCTTCGGTGATGTGGCGCAGTTCGGCTTCGTTGACGCCTGGATGCTCGCTGGGGTGGTTGCGGATGTATTTCCACGCCAGGATGCCGGCCAGGATGGTGCCCACCCCGGCGACAACGAAGGCCAGGCGCCAGGAGCCGAGCCAGGCGATCAGCCCGGAGATGAGAATCGCGCCCAGGGCGCTGCCCAGCGGAGCACCACCATCGACCAGCACCGCGCCGCGGCCGCGCTCGTTCGGGGTGAGCCAGGAGCCGTTGAGCTTGGCGCCTGCGGGCATGATCGGCGATTCGGCCACACCCAGGCCGATACGCGTGAACAGCAGCACCAGCCAGTGATGCGAGACCGCGCCCAAGGCCTGGAAGGCGCCCCAGGCGATGGTCGCGGCGCCGATGATGCCGCGGGTGTGGAAGCGGTCCAGCAACAGGCCGCCAGGGATCTGCATCAGTGCATACGACCAGAAGAACGCGCTGAGCATCAGCCCCTCCATGGCCGGTGTCAGGTTGAACTCCGGCGCGATCAACGGCAGGGCCACCGACAGCGAGGCGCGGTCGATGTAGTTGATCGCGGTGAGCAGCAACAGGATCAGGAAGATGCGCCAGCGCACCGTGGTCATGGGAGCGTTGGCGTCCAGCGCCAGGGCAGCCGGGGAGGAGGTCGTCTTCATCGCAGTGCTCGTTCTTGTGATTATCGGGAGGCACATCCTGCGCAACCTGTGCGCAGGCCGTGTGTGCCCCGATTGTTGGAGCCGCTGGCAAGCCCTGGGTAATGAAAAGAGCTGATCCAGGGATAACGCCTGCTTATCGATAAGCGTTGGTTATCCCCGGATCAGCTCTTTTCATTATCTGGCGCGTTTGCATCGCCCCTAGATTGCCCAGGCACGGCTCGCCGCCACTCACGGCGGGTTCAACAAGAACAACGCGGCTCCACGTGCCTGAGGATCTTCCATGAGCAACTTCCAGTTCCATTTCCCCACCATCACCCAGTGCGGCGAAGGCTTGGCCAACCAGGCCGGCGCGCTGCTCAAACCCCATGTGCAGGGCGCATTGCTGGTGGTGACCGACCAGGGCCTGATCGACGCTGGCATCCTGGGCGGTTTCTTCGCCTCCCTGGAGCAGGCCGGCATCGACTACCACCTGTTCTCGGCGGTGCAGGCCAACCCCAGCACCGACGTCCTCGACGCAGCCGTGCGCCTGTTGCGTGAGCATGATTGCAAGGCGGTGATCGGCGTGGGTGGCGGCAGCAGCATCGATACCGCCAAGGGCGTGGCGGCGATGGCCACCAACCCGGGCAGCATCCTCGACTACGAAGGCTACGACCGGCTGGTCAACCCGCCGCTGCCGATCTTCGCCATCCCGACCACCGCTGGCACCGGCAGCGAGTGCACCGCCTCGACGGTATTCACCAACAAGCAGACGTTGTTCAAGACCGTGATCATCAGCCCGCGGCTGTTCCCGCGCCTGGCCATCCTGGACCCTGCACTGACCCTGAACCTGCCGGCTTCGATCACCGCCGCCACCGGCATGGACGCATTGACCCACGCCATCGAGTCCTACGTATCGCGCCAGGCCAACCCGATCAGCCAGGCCATGGCCTTGCAGGCGATCCGCATGATCGCGGGGAGCCTGGAGAAGTGCTACTTCGTCGGCACTGACATGGCCGCCCGGGAGCAGATGCTGCTGGGTTCGTTCCTGGCTGGCGTGGCGTTCTCCCAGTCCAAGCTGGGCAACGTGCACGCCATCTCCCACACCTTTGGTGGCGTGTTCAACATCCCCCACGGCATCGCCAACGCAGCGCTGCTGCCCTATGTGATCAAGTTCAACCTGCCGGCCTGCGCGGAACGTTTCCGTGATATCGCCATCGCCATGGGCGCCGACATCACCGGCCTGAGCCTGGAGCAGGCTGCGGCCTGCACGGTGGAGCGCGTGGTGGCACTGAACCGTGCCATCGGCATCCCCGCGACCATCCGTGAGCTGGGCGTGGACCTGGAGTTCCTGGCGCAGATGGTCAACGACTCCATGCGCAGCGGCAATGTGCGGGTCAACCCGCGCCTGACCACGGCCCGCGATGTCGAGCAACTGATCACCGACGCCTACCACGGCAACCTCTGAACCCCATTACCCAACGCGTGCCTCGCGCGGGCACGCCTGCCCAGGAGTCCCTGTCCATGTTCTATGAAATGCGTACCTACACCCTGCACATCGGCAAGATGAAGGAGTACCTGGAACACTTCGAGAAAGAAGGTTTGCCGGTGATCTCGCGCTACGCGACGTTGGTTGGCTGGTGGTACACCGAGATCGGTGAGCTCAACCAGGTGGTGCACATCTGGGCCTATGAAAGCCTGGATGACCGCATCCGTCGCCGCGCCGCGCTCTACGAGGACCGCGACTGGCTCGAGCGCTTCATCCCCAAGGCCTTCCCCATGCTGATCCGCATGGAGTCCAAACTGCTGATGCCGGCGGCGTTCTCGCCGATCAAGTGATCCTGCTTTTCTTGCGAGCGAATTTTCCATGTCCGACGGATACAACTACATCGGCGGGCGCCGCAGCGGCCTGGGCGTGGTGTTGCTGAGCAGCATCGATGCCCAAAGCGGCGAGCGCCTGCCCGGGTTCTTCTACCAGGCCACCGACGCGGAAGTGGATGCCGCAGCACAGGCGGCGGCCACGGCTTACCCGGTTTACCGCGCCCTGGCGCCTGAGCGGCGGGCGTGCTTCCTGGAGGCCATCGCCGACGAGCTGGACGCTCTGGGGAGCGACTTCATCGCCCTGGTCGGGCGCGAGACCGCCTTGCCGGCACCGCGTATCAATGGTGAGCGCGGGCGCACCAGCGGGCAGTTGCGCTTGTTCGCCCAGGTGCTGCGCAGGGGCGATTACCTGGGGGCGCGTATCGACCGCGCCTTGCCCCAGCGCCTGCCGCTGCCGCGCCCGGACCTGCGTCAGTGCCGCCTGGGCGTAGGCCCGGTGGCGGTGTTCGGGGCCAGCAATTTCCCGCTGGCGTTCTCCACCGCCGGCGGCGATACCGCCGCCGCGCTGGCCGCGGGTTGCCCGGTGGTGGTCAAGGCCCACAGCGGCCACATGGCCACGGCCCAGCAGGTGGCCGATGCCATCGAGCGCGCGGCCCGTCGTACGCAGATGCCGGCGGGTGTGTTCAACATGATCTTCGGCAGTGGCGTGGGCGAGCGCCTGGTGCGCCATCCGGCGATCCAGGCAGTGGGTTTTACCGGCTCGCTCAAGGGCGGCCGGGCCTTGTGTGACCTGGCGGCGGCGCGCGCCCAGCCGATCCCGGTGTTTGCCGAAATGAGCAGCATCAACCCGGTGCTGGTGCTGCCCGAGGCGCTGCGTCGGCGGGGTGAGGCCATCGCCCGCGAGCTGAGCGCGTCGGTCGTGCAAGGGGCAGGGCAGTTCTGCACCAACCCTGGCCTTGTGATTGGCCTGCGCTCACCCGAATTCAGCGCGTTCGTCGAGGCCTTGCGCCTGCAATTGGACGACCAGCCGGCGCAGACCATGCTCAACCCCGGCACCCTGGCCAGCTACGCGGCAGGCTTGCGCGCCCTGGCAGCGCACCCGCAGGTTCAGCGCTTGAGTGCCATCTGCCATGACGGCCCTCAGGCTTGCGCGCAATTGTTCAAGGCCGATGTGCAGTTGTTGCTGGAAGGTGACGAGCTGTTGCAGGAGGAGGTGTTCGGCCCGGCCACTGTAGTGGTGGAAGCAGCTGACCGTGAGGAACTGCACCGGGCCTTGGCCGGGCTGCGGGGTCAACTGACCGCCACCTTGATTGCTGAACCGGCCGAACTGCTCTTAGCCGGCGACCTGCTGGCACGGCTGGAGGAGAAGGTCGGACGGGTGCTGGTCAACGGTTACCCGACTGGGGTCGAGGTCAGCGACGCCATGGTTCATGGTGGCCCGTACCCGGCCACGTCGGATGCCCGTGGCACTTCGGTGGGTACTCTGGCCATCGACCGCTTCCTGCGGCCGGTGTGCTACCAGAACCTGCCCGACGCACTGCTGCCCGATGCATTGAAGAATGCCAATCCGCTGGGTATCAACCGCCTGGTGGATGGGGTGTTCAGCCGCGAGCTGTTGTAGCACCATCGGGGCAATTTCACGGGCCCTGTCCTTGTGACAGGGCCCGTGACCTATGCGCGATTCATTCACTAAGGAGCCGATCATGGATCTAGGTATCAAAGGCCGCTGGGCGATCGTCTGCGCCGCCAGCCAAGGGCTGGGCAAGGGCTGCGCCGAGGCCCTGGCGGGCGAAGGCGTCAACCTGGTGATCAATGCGCGTACCGCCACTACCCTGGAGCAGACTGCTAACGAGCTGCGTAGCCGGTTCCCGGCAATCGAGGTGGGCACGGTCGTCGGTGATGTGGCCGAGCCTGCGGTCCGCCAGGCGCTGCTCAGTGCCTGCCCGCAGGTCGATATCCTGATCAACAATGCCGGCGGCCCGCCGCCGGGGGATTTCCGTGACTGGGGCCGGGATGACTGGCTCAAGGCGCTGGACGCCAACATGCTCACGCCCATCGAACTGATCAAGGCCGTGGTGGATGGCATGGCAGAGCGTGGCTTTGGCCGGGTGGTGAACATTACCTCCGGCGCGGTCAAGGCGCCGATCGACATCCTGGGCCTGTCCAATGGTGCACGTAGCGGCCTGACCGGCTTCATCGCCGGGCTTGCCCGCCAGCAGCGCCTGGCCGGGCGCAATGTGACCTTGAACAACTTGTTGCCAGGCGCGTTCGACACGGCACGCCTGCACAAGACCCTGCAGGCTGCGAGCCAGGCAAGCGGCGACCTGCAGGCGACGACTCAGGCACGCCGCCAGGCGATACCGGCGGCGCGGTTCGGCAATGCCGAAGAGTTTGGGGCGTATTGTGCGTTCCTCTGCAGTGCCCTTGGGGGCTATATCACCGGGCAGAACCTGCTGATCGATGGCGGGGCCTATCCAGGGACCTTCTGAGCAACAGCATCCGGGTGCACGGCAAGCGATCAATCCAGCCGCGTCACCCACTTGCCGGACGCGCTGCCGTCCTTGAGCTGGCGCAACGCCTGCGGCAGCGCTTCGAAGGCAAAGTCCCGGCGCTCCGGCGCCAGTAGCCGCCCCTCGGCGACCATTTGCAGCAAATGCTCCCCTGCGACCTTCAACGCCTGGCGATCAAGCAATCGGCCATGGGCATGGATGCTGTTGAGGGCTATTTCATGCAGTGAGATTGCGGTGCTGAAGGCGGCCAGCGGCGCGATTTCCTGGCGATCCTGGATGCACACCAGGTGGCCGTTGTAACCCAACAGGTGGGCCAGGCTTGCGGCATGCACACCGCTGACGGTGTCGAACAGCGCGTGCAGCGGGCGCTCGCCGAGGGCGGCTTGCAAGTGTGCCTGCCAGTCGCCGGCGCGGTAGTCGAATACCTCGATCACGCCAATTTGCTTGAGGCGGGCATGATGTTTTTCGCCAGCAGTGGCCCACACCCGCAGACCGCGCTGCACGGCGAGCTGGGCGAGGTAGAAGCCGACTGCGCCGCCCGCACCGACCACCAGTACATCGCCGGACGCACCGTTGGCGACCTTGGCCAGCGCTTGCCAGGCGGTCAGCGCGGGGCAAGGCACCGCGGCAGCGGCGCTGGCTTCGAGGTTGCCCGGGACCTGCATCACCAGATCGGCGTCGAGCAGGCAGTACTCGGCGAAGCTGCCATCGCGGGACAGCGACTGGTGATAGACGATGCGTGTCCCCAGTGGCAGGTCGACGCCTTCACCGACCGCGGCGACGATGCCGGCACCATCCACGCCCGGTACGGTGCCCTGGCGCCAGTCGGCATGGCCCCATTCACAGATTTTCCAGTCCACCGGGTTGAGGGCGATGGCGCGGTTGGCCACCAGCACTTGGCCAGGGCCGGGTTGCGGCAGGGGTTTGTCGATGAGCTGCAGACCGTCCAGGCCGGCGTCCGGGGTCCAGCCCCAGGCTCGATAGGTGTTGCGCATAAGGATTCCTCGTAAGAGTAGGAGGGCAGGGGTAGCCATCAATGACAAAGGGCCGCTGTGCGGCCCTTGTGTTCAAGCAAGCTGGATTCAGATTGCGAGGCTATCGACCACACCGCCGTCGACTCGCAGCGCGGCGCCGGTAGTGGCGGAGGAGTAGGGGGACGCAAGGTAGACCACCAGGTGGGCGACTTCGTCGACCTCGGCGGCGCGCTGGATGATCGAGCTCGGACGGGCGCTGCGCACGAAATGGTCAGCCTCTTCGCGGATGCTGCGGCCGGAGGCCTTGGCAGCGTCGGCCACCAGGTTGGCGACGCCGTCGGTCAGGGTTGGGCCGGGCAGTACTGCGTTGACAGTGACGCCGGTACCTGCCAGGCGCTTGGCCAGGCCGTGAGAGACGGCGAGGTTGGCGGCCTTTGTCACGCCGTAATTGATCATGTCGGCCGGAATGGCAATGCCGGACTCGGACGAGATGAACAGGATCCGCCCCCAGCCTTTTTCGACCATGGCCGGTGCGTAGTGGCGAGCCAGGCGCACACCGGACAGCACGTTGGTTTCGTAGAAACGGGCCCACTCGCTGTCGGCTACCTCGAAGAAGTCGACGTCATCGTAGATACCCAGGTTGTTGACCAGAATGTCGGCACTTGGATGGGCGTCGATCAGGGTCTGGGCGCCTTCGGCGCTGCCCAGGTCAGCAACGACACCGTGGACCTGACCACGCCCGCCTTGGGCGCGCAGTTCGGTGAGGGCGGCATCCACCGATTTCTGGCTACGGCCGGCGATGACGACGTCGGCATGGGCACGGGCCAGGCCGCGAGCGATGGCCAGGCCAATACCGCCGGTCGAGCCGCTGATGATGGCGGTGCGTCCGCCGAGGTCGATGTTCATGGAATGGCTCCTGTGGGTGAGTTGCATCGATGAGGCCATGCTAGTGAGGCGCTAAAAGACTGTAAAAGACATAATCCGACTGGGTTCAGACCTTTTGGGTCTGTTCGGCCAGTGCCAACACCTGCTCGCGGAAAACCCCCACGATCGGCCGCAGGTCCACCTGGTGCCAGGCCGCCCACAGCCGCACGCAGGGCCTGAACCAGTCCAGCTGGCGCAATACCACGGTAGGGCCCGCGCTGGCCGCCAGGCTGCTCTGCACCATGGCCAGGCCCAGCCCTGCGGACACCAATCCGAGCACACTCAGCGGGTCGGTAGCCTCCAGCGACAGGCGTGGGGTGAAGCCGGCATCGGCGCAGCGGGCGATGAAGTCATCGCGCTTGTTGACCTGGTCGGGCTGGCCGCCCGTGATGATCCACTCCTGTTCATGCAGGTCGGCGGGGGTGAGTTCGGTCTGGGTCGCCAGTGGGTGCTCGGCGGGAATCGCCAGCAGCATGGGGTCGTCCAGCACGGGCAGGGCAAGCAGATCGGGATCGTTGTCGGGCGCGGGCTCGCAGACCAGGGCGATGTCCAGGCTGCGTTGACGCAGGCCTTCGAACTGCTCGCCCGGTGTCATGTTGTAGAGGGCGATGTGGATCCGCGGACGACTGCCACGGATGGCCCGCACAGCGCCGGGCAGCACGCCGGCATGGATGGCGTGGTTGACGTAGCCGATACACAGGCCGCCTTCCTCGCCGCGGCCCAGGCGTTTACCCAGCGACTCCAGACGTTCTGCGTGCTTGAGCAGGCCACGGGTTTCGGCCAGGAAGGTGCGCCCGTCAGTGGTGAGGAACAGCCGTTGGTTGCGTCGCTCGAACAGAGCCAGACCGAGGTGGTCCTCGAGCTGGGCGATCTGCCGGCTCAGCGGGGATTGGGAAATGTGTAACTGCTCCGCCGCGCGGCCGACGTTTTCACATTCGGCGACGGCGACGAAGTAGCGCAACTGACGTAGATCTTGCATGGGACCTCCAGGGGACTGCTCCACGTTTTACGAGGGCGGTCCCGATTTGGCCAGCCTCAGTGCACGCCAGGTGATGTTACGCAGCCTCGCCGATGGTGTTGGCAGTGGCCTTGCCGCGCCCGCCAAGCCACACCAGCATCAGCCCGCCCGCTGCCAGCAGGCCGCCGGCTACCGGTATTGCAGCATAGCCAAGCTCCAGGCTGATGACGCCACCACCCAGCGCCGCGCCCACCGCGTTGCCGAGGTTGAACGCGCCGACGTTGATCGAAGAAGCAAGGCCCGGCGCCTCGGCAGCGGCGGTCATCACGCGCATCTGCAGTGGCGGCACCACGGCGAAGGTGAACACGCCCCATACCAGCAAGGCCAGGGCGGCGCCGAGGTGGCTGCCCAGTACCAGTGGCATCAGCAGCATGATCAAGGCCAGAGCGCCGAGGAAGATCCGTGCCGAGCCGTCCAGCGACCAGTCGGCCAGGCGACCGCCCAGGCTGTTGCCGAGGGTGAAACCTACGCCGATCAGCACAAGGCCGAGCGTGATGAAGCTGTCCGAGGCGCCGGTCAGTTCGGCCAGCACGGGGGCTACGTAGGTGTAGAGGGTAAACATCGCACCGGCGCCGAGCACGGTGGTGGCCATTGCCAGCAGAACCTTTGGCCGGGCGATCACGGCGAGTTCGCGGCGCACATCGGGCACGCTGCCACGCTCGCCCTTGGGCAAGGCATACCACAAGGCGGCCATGGCGAGGATGCCGAGCAGCGCGGTGCCGGCGAAGGCCAGGCGCCAGCCGACCTGTTGGCCGATCCAGGTGGCGGCGGGCACGCCACCGATGTTGGCGATGGTCAGGCCCATGAACATGGTGGCGATGGCGCTGGCCTGTTTCTCACGTGGCACTACGCTGGCAGCCACCACCGCACCCAGGCCGAAAAAGGCACCGTGGTTGAGGCTGGTGATCAGGCGCGAGGCGAGCAGGGTGCCGTAGCCCGGCGCCAGGGCCGAGAGCAGGTTGCCGAGGGTGAAGATGGCCATCAGCGCGATCAGTGCACCGCGCTTGCCGAAGCGGCTGAACAGCAGGGTCATGATCGGGGCGCCCAGCATCACGCCAATGGCATAGGCCGTCACCAGCATGCCGGCGCTGGGGATGCTGACGTCCATGCCTTGGGCAATCACCGGCAGCAGGCCCATGGGGGTGAACTCGGTAGTGCCGATGCCGAAGGCGCCGATGGCCAGGGCGGTCAAGACGTGCCCGGGTTTCATTGCGCGGACTCCTGTGCGGCGAGCTTTATCAGCGGGCCTTGCATCCGGTGGTGGGTGAGGGCGGTGGCAGTGAAGAAGGTTTGGGAATGGGTGGGTAATGGGGACTGATCATGCAGGCTCATCGGATGGCCTCCGGCTGGCGTGTGGTGGGATCGCTTAGTGGGCGCAGTATCTCCACCTTGTGCGGATGGATTAAGTCATGACTGCGCCAATCACTTTTGACTTGAAGTCACGGATCAAGAGAGGCAAGCCCGCAGCGAGAGAGTCCGCAGCGGGCAGGGATCTTGGTGGTAGAGCGATCAGTGAATCGCAACCGGATTGATGTTGACTTGAGTGGAGCCAACATAAAGCGGTTGGCCGAGTACAAACAGGAACTCCCAAACCTTGTCGTGCACCAATGCACGGCTGTCGATCAGTTCCAGGTTGTAGATACCGCGCTTGGCGAGCATGTACTGGTTGACCGGGAACTCGTCCTGGCCATGCGGGTTCGGATAAACCTCCGAGGCCCAGGTGTCGCCGCCAAAAGCGACGATGCCCTGGTCTGCGAGCCACTGCGCCGCTTCCATGCCGATGCCGGGTTCCACTTCCAGGAACTGCTTGTTGTCCTTGCCGATCAGTTCCAGCTAACCGGTATTGAACAGCACTACATCGCCCTTGCGCAGGGTCAGGCCTTGCTTCTTCAACACAGCCTGGATGTCGGCCACGCTGAACTCGGTGCCACCGGGCACGATGGCCTTGTTGTAATAAGCGGCCATGTCCAGCACCACGCCACGGGTCACGATCGGCGGCACTTTCTCGACCCCGAGTTTGGTGACGCCATCGACAGTCACAAAGTCGGCCGCTTTGTTGCCGTTGTAGTACAGGTTGTCGATGCCGATATGGCCAATCCCGTTGAGCTGAGTGCCAACGCCAGTCCAGGCGTTTACCAGTTCATCGTTGAAGGTGAACTTGTTCGGGCCCAGTGATTTCCCGGCTTGCTGCCCGACCTGCACGTTGTACAGACGGAAGCTGCGATGGCGGAATGCAGGAAGGTTCTTGTCCACGGGTACGGCCAATGGGTATGTCTTGCCCGTCTTGACCAGACCGACCGCCTGTTTGACCACGTCCGGGGTCAACAAGTTGGCAGCGCCGATCTCATCGTTTTGGCCGTAGGCAGAAGGGTACCAATCGGCTGCGGAGGCGGCCTGCATGGCAAGTGGTAGCAAGGCCGCCAGAGCGAATTTTGAAAAGGTTTTCATCGTGGTTCTCCAGTTGACGAAGGCCGTCAAGGCAAGTGCGAACAGTGCAAGGGGATGATGCGGTCCAGTGGACTAAGCAATGGTTCGCAGTTTGCGGCGTTTACATTTGCGAATTAAGCCCTGTAGAAGCCAAATTTATTTGCCTTGAAGTCAAGAATTCAGGCTGCGCTAGAAGAGATGCTCCAGACAGTAGTTATCAACGGAGTATTTTCCTGGGGAGAGGGTAGGAGAGGGGCGAGATGCCTTAGGTCTGGACTTGTACAATTCTATATAGAGTGATTTCGAGCACTGATTTCGCATCTTCGAGATTGTTCGCCGCCATCTGCCCACTGCAATAAATAATGAAAATCCAGGTATGGTCGCTATCGAATATTGAGGGATCAAGGCAACTTTCTTGACAAGAAATATATATAACTCAACTAAATAAACATTTAGTTGAGTTATATTAAGTGGCGTTCGAAGCATCGGGGAAGGCGGCCTTCAAGTGGCTTTCCAGCCAGCCCATGAACCATTGCGCATCGGCCGACGGCGGCTGGCCAGGGGTCAGTACCTGGTAGCTTTCAAGCGGTGCTGCCTGCGGCACGCAGCGTACCAGGCTGCCATCCTGCAGCTCACGACCGACCAGCACCTCGGTGGCCAGTGCGATGCCTTGGCCGTGCTGCGCCAGGTTGAGCACCACATCGTTGCTCACGTGCGAAGTGTCCGCGTGCACCCGCACACGCAGGCCGTTGGCAGCAAACCAGCTGTTCCACCAGGTACCGTCGTCGACATGGATCAACGGGCATGCGGGCAAGTTCGCGGCGTCCAGGCCAGCTGGCAGCCGGGCCAGCAAACCCGGTGAGCAAACCGGAAAAACCTGCGGGCGAATCAGCACCTGGTGCACCCCGGACAACTCGCCAGGCAAGCCATAGGCAATGCCCAGGTCAGCCTGGCGAGCGTCCACCGAGGTGAAGCGGGCATTCGGCTCGATGGCGATTTTCACGCCTGGGCGCAAGCTGCGCAGCTCTTCGATACGGGGTGTAAGCCAGCGCGAAGCGAACGCCGGCACGCAAAGGATACGCAGCCAGCGCTCGTCGTCACGCCGGGCCAGGCGCGCACCGGCGTCGGCGAGTATCTGCAATGCTTCGGCTGCCGCCTGGTAGTAGTGCGCACCTTGCTGGGTAAGGCTCACGCCCCGTGGCGAACGCTCGAGCAAGCGCACGCCCAGCCAGCCCTCGAGGTTTTTCACGTGGCGGCCGATCGCCGGCTGGGTCACATGCAGTGCTTGCGAGGCAGCCACATAACTGCCCAGGCGGGCCGCAGCCTCGAAGGCGCGCACGGCGTTAAGCGGGGGCAGGCGTTGCAGGGACATGGGCACCTCGGGTGTTATTTTTTGTAATAGTGAAGGCAAATTTATTGTGCTTTTACCCCAGGCTCAAGTTGTAGACACTCAAAACCGCGTAATTCCGCGCTTTTGAAGGAGCCCCTGATGCGGCCAACAACAATAAAGAAGTCCTTCACCGGCCTGTCCGTACTGGCCCTGGCGTTGCTGGCAGGTGCCGCGCAAGCAGCCGACAGCAAGGGCCCGTGTGGCGTGCCAGGCCTTGAGCGCTGCCCGGAGCCGTTCGACAAGGTGCTGCCTGCGCCCAAGGACATGCTGACCTGGGACCAGGCCACACGGGTGGTGGGCTTTCGCAATACCTACCGGCTGTACGCCGGCGATGTGTTCAGCAGCCACGGCGCCAAGCCATACCCGCTGGCCGAGGCCGAGCACAAACTGAGCGACATCCAGTACACACTCGAAGGCAAGCAGCACAACCTGGCCGATTACCTGGCCAACCAGAGCGTCACCGGTTTGTTGGTGCTCAAGGACGGTAAAGTCGCCTACGAGCATTACGCCCAGGGCAACACCGCGCAAACCTTGTGGACCTCGCGTTCGGTGGCCAAGTCGGTGGTTAGCGTGCTGGTGGGCGTGGCGCTTAAAGAAGGCAAGATCAAGTCCCTGGACGACAAAGTCAGCGCCTATGTGCCGGAACTCAAGGGCTCCGAGTGGCAGGACGTAACCCTGCATCAACTCATGCAGCACACCTCGGGCGTGCAGTGGGATGAAAACTACGCCTCCAAGGACTCCGATTTCTCCCACATGACCCAGTGCGAAGCCAGGCCAGACCCTTATGACTGCGTGCTGCAGCTGGTGCGTTCGGTCACGCGCAAACCGGGCGTCAAGCCCGGTGAGGTATGGTCGTACAACACTGGCGGCGCCTGGCTGGTGGGCCGCGTGCTGGAAAACGCCACCGGCATGACCCTGGCCAAGTACCTGGAAAGCCGCATCTGGAGCCGTTACGCCATGCAGCAGGATGGCGTATGGCACGCACTGGTGCCCGGCAAGGTCGACATGGGCGGACATGGTTTCAACGCCACGCTGCGTGACTGGGGCCGCTTCGGCCAGTTCGTGTTGAGCGGCGGCCAGTTGCCCGACGGTGAGAAACTGCTCCCGGACGACTGGATTGCGCGCTCGACGCATTGGACCCAAGCCAAAGGCTCGGTAACCGCCGCAGCGCCCAACGGCCAGTACGGCTATCAATGGTGGTACAACGCGCCGGCAGCGAATGCCGACAGCGCACCGAAGCGCACGGCAACCAGCGACAAGACGTTCTGGGCACTGGGAATCTTCGGGCAGACGATTGCGATCAATCCGGCCGAGAATCTGGTGGTGGTGCAATGGTCGACGTGGAAGAACGCAGAGACACCGAGTTCGCTGTATGACGAACAGGCTGTGTTCGTAAATGCGGTGAGCGAGGCGCTGGATCGGTAAAAAGCCTTGGGCGTGGTTTCGATTCTGGTGGGAACCGGAGCCACGCTGCAATGCCAAAATGCGCATAATGTATATTATGTTAAATTGTGTATTTGTAATGCTGCTGCCCAACTGTCACCAGCCCCCGAAAACCAGACTTTGCCTCGATTGACCATACAACCCTCGAATCAAGCCGTTATGCTCCATCCCTTCAGTCTCTTCTCAGCTTCACAGCCCCGGCATCCCTGAGTGCTCGGTTTGAAAATCATAATTCTGCAACCAGAAATCCTGTCTCAAATTCCATCGTCTAGTCCAATCATCGCTCTCGGTTTACGACTGAGACTGCGCTGAACTGCACCGAGCTGACAATTGATCAAGTTTAAGCATCTCCAACCATGCCTGTGCTCTGCTCGACGATCGGCACAATTGTGTAATCCAGCGTCCAAGCCGATTCACAATCAATCCTCACGGCTCAGGCAGTCTAGAACTGAACGGCCTCCGCCAGCATCCTTTGGCGTCTACAATGTCTTTTCATGATTTGGCACTCCACAGCCTAGTCCCCAGCGTCGGCTCACCTTGGGCCAAGCTCGGGTGCCAGCAAGCAGCTCAATGCCGGCGGTCTTATCACGCTGCGTCCTAGAGACCTCAGTGCGTCTATTGGCCACCGCTATGTTTTTCAAAACTCGAAGACCTGCCTAGCACTAGTCGCTCCACCAGCGCCTGAGGAGCTTTAAGTCATGATGAAATCAGCGCGGACATCGATTAAGAATCCAGCGGGCAAATCACACCCAAAGCCGGCGCCTAGCGCACCGCACGATTCACCAGCGAAGGCGGCGGATAATTCAGCGAAACCGATGGACTCCTTCGTGCCGTACCCTTTGTTCCCGCCATTTGTGCTGCTGGTTGACCATCAAGGCTTGGAGAGCCCAATTAATAACGACGTCCGCACGCGGCTCGATACCCTAGACCCCGCACTGAAGGCATTTCAAACGTGGCGCTTCGGGATCGACTTCCTGGCCAAGCAGTCCCAACGGCCGGAATTCACTCCAAGGCACTACAAGATGGTATGCCCAGTGCTCGAGACGATGATGCATTGGAGCTGGTCGATTCGGCACAAGTCGCTCCCGGAATGGCAAGAAACGGATGCCAGGAAGTTCATGCACTTCGTCATGCGCCTACCCATGTCGTGGATCTCTAGGACTGGTGGGACACGTTACCTGCTCAGCAAAGCAGTGTTCGCGGTTAAGCCAATTAATGATAATTGGCGCCCGATAGTCAGAAAGCAGCTCTCAGGCGATTCCGCCCCAACCGATTCCATCTCGTCGCCAGCCTCTACACCAGAGTCAAAATCAGATTTTGCACTCGGAACCAATCAGCACCGGCAGGTATTCATGCACGGTGGGAGGGATTTTTTCGACTACCTAGTTACCGTTACCACAACGACACAGAATCCGTTCGATGATCTAAAACCGAGAGACTTCGAGGCTCGCCTGAGGAGAATACGGACAACTTTTACGCCGGCGCAACTGGCAGATCTGATGTCAACTCCTTGGCCGAGCACGATAAGCAGTGGCAGCCGTGGCTCCTCGTCGCAGCTGTGGCCATCTACTCTGACGTCCCGATGCGCGCCAACAGCCGCCTGTACACCACCCTGGCCAGCCGGCGCATCGACTTCGCCTTCCACGACCTCACCCTGGGCCTTGAGGCTTCGCTGGCGCGCCTGGCGCAACACAACCCCGACGTGCTGGTGGCGCCGGCCACGGTGTTGCGCGGGCTGGCCCAGGCCGCTTTGGCCGGGCGCCTGGCGCTTGCCCCCAGGCACATCCTGTCGGTGGCCGAAGTGCTGGAAAGCCCCGACGCCGACCTGGTCGAGCAAGCCTTCGGCTGGCGCCCACAGCAGATCTACCAGGCCAGCGAGGGTTTTCTCGGCTACACCTGCGAGGCCGGCACGCTGCACCTGAACGAAAGCCACCTGCACATCGAACCGCAATGGCTGGACGCTGCGCGCACTCGCTTTCAGCCGATCATCACCGACTTCTCCCGGCGCACCCAACTGATCGTGCGCTACCGCCTCAACGATATCCTGCGGGTTGCCAATGCACCCTGCCGTTGTGGCCGCGCCGAGCGGGCCATCGCCGCCGTGGAAGGCCGCGCCGACGAGGTGCTCTGGCTGCCGCGCAGTGACGGCCGGCAACTGGCGCCGCTGTACCCCGATGTGCTGCGCCGCAGCCTGCTGATGCTGGGGCCGGCGCTTGAGGAGTACCAGGTTCGCCAGCACGGGCTCGACTGGCAGGTGGATGTGCTCGGCGCAGGCGACCACACCCAGCTTTGCCAACGCCTGGCCACAGCCCTGGCCGAGCTTTGCCAGGCCCATGGCCTGCGGCCGCCACGCCTGAGCTTCGGCCACTGGCAGGCGCCCCCACCTCACAGCAAGCGCCGCCGCCTGCTGATGCTGCAACTGCCCGAGGGTTTGCCATGCGTGTATTGATTCTGGGGGCGCGCGCACCGGCGTGCCTGGAGTGGGCCCGCGCCTTTGCCGAGGCCGGCTGGTCGGTCAACGTGGCAGACTCGCTGGCCCAGCCACTGAGCCGCTTCAGCCACGCGGTCGAGCACTTCGTGCGCCTGCCCGAGCCCCGCCAAGACCCCGAGGCGTGGCTTGAGGCGCTGGCCGATGTGGTGCACAAACGGCACATCGACCTGTTGCTGCCCACCTGTGAAGAGGTGTTCTACCTGGCCCACGGCCTGGAGCGCCTGCGCCCGCTGTGCCGGGTGTTCACCAGCGACTTCGCGCTGCTGCACCGCCTGCACCACAAGGGCGACTTCGCCGCCATGACCCAGGGCTGGGCGGTGGCCGCACCGCCCACCCGCGTGCTGCACGACGTCCAGGCACTGCAGGCGCTGGCCGGCGAGCGCGACAGCCTGGTGTTCAAGCCGGCCTACTCGCGCTTCGCCTCGCACACGCTGATTCGCCCGGGCGCTGCGCAGCTGGCCCGGCTCAAGCCCAGCGCCCAGGCGCCCTGGGTGGCCCAGCAGTTCGTCGCCGGGCAGGAATACTGCAGCTTCAGCGTGCTGGTGGGCGGCAAGCTTACCGCCCACGCCAGTTACCAGCCGCGCTACCGGGTCGGGCGCGGGTCGGGCATCTATTTTCACAGCTGCGCACCGGCGCCAATCGCCGCCTTCGTCGAGCAGTTCGGCCAGGCCACCGGCTACACCGGGCAAGTGGGCTTCGATTTCATCGAGGACCAGCAAGGCCGTTTCCATGTGCTCGAATGCAACCCCAGGGCCACCAGCGGCGTGCACCTGTTCGACGACCAGCGCCGGCAACTGGTGGCGGCGCTGGATGCACCCCAGGCGCCAACCCTGCACGCCACCCTGCAACCGCGCATGATCGCCCTGGCGATGCTGCTGCTGGCTGCGCCGCGGCGGGCGCTCAAGCCTGGCTTCTGGCACGACTACCGCCAGGCCCGGGATGTGATCGTGCAGGGCGCCGACCGCGGCCCGCTGACGGCCCAGGTGCTGAGCCTGGCCGAGATCATCGGCCGCGCCGCGAGCCGGCGCTGCGGCCTGCTGGCCGCCTCCACCGCCGATATCGAGTGGAACGGCCAGCCGCTCGGGGCGCCGCGCCCATGAAGCTGTTGATGCCTGAGCAATTGGCGCAACAGCCGCCCACGCCCGACGACAGCAGCGCCCGGCAGTACGTGCGCAGCTGCGCCGGTGGCGCATTGATCGGCAATGTCAGCACCGCCCTGGCGCTGCTCGATACCGGCAGCCAGCAGTTCCCGGTGAGCATCAACCACGGCAACGACCCGGCAGGCAACTGCTACGTGGTGTCGCCGCAGACCGCCTACAGCGGCTATGCCCGCGAAGAGCTGCAGCGCCTGCGCCGCCCGTGGCTGGCCTGGCCGCTCAAATACCTGACCCAAGCTGTCGACAAGCTGCTGAGCGCGGCGAAGGTAGACCGGCTGGTGCAGGTGAACAACTGGCTGCTGTCCACCAACCTGTACCCACCGGACTGGGACGGCGCCGACCTGCCGGCGATCACCGCGCTGCTGCGGCGCACCTTCCCCGACCATGGCTTTGGCTTTCGTTCGCTGAACGACTTCAGCAACCCCGCCCTGCGCCTGCGCCTGCAAAAGCTGGGCTACCTGGCCATCCCCAGCCGCCAGGTGTACCTGTTCGACGGCCGGGCCGGCGACCAGTCGGCCTTCCTGCGCCACCACAACACCCGCCTGGACGCCACCTTGCTGCGCCGCAGCCCGTATACCGTGGTGCCGGGCGAAGCCTTGGCCGACGCCGACTTCACGCGCATCGAGCAGCTTTACAACCTGCTGTACCTGGAAAAATACAGCACCCTCAACCCGCACTACAGCGCAGCCTGGCTGCAACGCGGGCACCGTGAAGGCTGGTTGCAGCTGCGCGCCCTGCGCAGCCCCGAGGGGCGCATCGACGGCGCCCTGGGCTGGTTCGCCAACAGCACGCTGCTGAGCACGCCGATCGTCGGCTACGACACCGCCCTGCCCCAGCGCGCCGGCCTGTACCGGCAGCTGACCCGGCTGTGCCTGCAAGAGGCGGTTAACCGCCGCCAGGTGCTCAACTTCAGCTCTGGCGCCGCGGCGTTCAAACGCCTGCGTGGCGGCCAGCCGCAGATCGAGTACAGCCTGGTGTACGTGGCCCACCTGCCGTTCGGCCGGCGCCTGGTGTGGCGGGTACTGGCGGTGCTGCTGCAACGCCTCGGCGTGCCCCTGATGAGGAAGCTCAAACTGTGAACATTCAAGCAGGCTGGTGGCCCGTCGCCCTGAGCCGGCAACTGCGCCGCCAGCCTCTGGCCTGCACCCTGCACGGCGTGCCGCTGGTGCTGTTCCGAGGCGCCACCGGCGCCCCTGCGGTGCTGCCCGACCGCTGCCCGCACCGCTTCGCCGCACTGAGCGCCGGCCGCGTGTGTGACGGGCAGATCCAGTGCCCCTACCACGGTTGGCGCTTCGACCCGCAAGGCCGCTTAAGCCACCTGCCCGGGCGTGAGCAGCAGGCCTGCAGCCAGCCGTTGCTGAAAGCCCTGCACAGCTGTGAAGCCCACGGGCTGGTGTGGGCGAGCCTTGACGCCGAGCCCCCGGCAGCATTGCCGGTGGCGCCCGCCGAGCAGGCCCAGGCGCTGGACCTGTTCTGGATGAGCGACCAGGTGCGCTGCACCTTGCAGGACGCCGCCGAGAACTTCCTCGACGGCTTTCACACCCCGTTCGTGCATGCCGGCTGGATTCGCCACGACCGCAAACGTCAGCGCATCAGCACCTGGGTGCACCGGCTGGAGGATGGCGTCGAGGCGCAGTACAGCGATGAAAGTACCCAGTCAGGGCTGATTTCGCGCCTGCTCGAAGGCGAGCGCGGCTTGAGCATGGGCCGTTTCCGTTTACCGGGGCTGGCCGAAATCGAGTACCGCGACCGCCAGGGGCGTCTGAACCTGCTGGTCAGCGCCTGGCTGAGCCCCGCCGCCGAGGGCGAACTGCGGCTGTTCGCGCGCATCGCCACCGCCCGTGGGCGGGCCCCGGCCTGGCTCAAGCGCGGGGTGCTGCAGGCGCTGTTCAAGGTGATCCTCAAGCAGGACCGGGCGATTCTGGAAAACCTCAGCGCCAACCGCCAGCGCTTCACCGCGCTGGCGCTGCGCCAGGCACCGCTGGACAGCCCCCAGGATTTGCTTGGGCCGTGGATCAGGCAGTTGCTCGAGCATGGCGAGCTGCAAGGGTTCGAAGAGCGGCGTGAGACGTTCTTGCTGTAACGGTGTGGCAACTTGAAGTCTGGCGCGCTCCCTGTAGGAGCGGCCTCGTGCCGCGAAAGGGCCGCAAAGCGGCCCCGGCAATCCGATCACAGCGAGCGACGTGCCAGCAAAAAACACCTGAAAAATCAGCATGTTACGCATTATCCTTTTTAAGGAATGCTGACATATGATTTCCATGCAACCCGATGTCAGGTTTCACAGCGTGAACTGCGCGACCAATTCATCCGACGACATCACATCGGCATATTCATCACCGAGTATCGCCAAGGTCAGTTCATGAACGGTTGCAGCGTCCCAGCGCTTTCCATTCGGCCCGACGACGGGCACGGCTGTCGTGGCGTCTGACGGAAGAATAATGCTGTACCCCAGTGCTTTTCCCGCACGGACGGTGGCGTCCATGCTGTTGTGAATGACAACACCCGTCAGCACCAAACGCTTTACCCGCATCTTGCCAAGCGTGGCGTCGAGCTCGGTACCGATGAATGCGCAGTTCTCCTGTTTGATAATGACCGCTTCACCCTCGATCGGAGCAACTTCTTGCTTGATGCCATTCCACGGGCCATTTACGTAATAGCTGGATGTTGGCGTCCGCTCATCGTGCTTGACGTGCACAACAGGCCAGCCTTTTGACCGCCAGAGCGCGAGCAGTCGCTGGATCACTGCCAGATACCCAGGATTGCTTTTGCCATCCCAGTTCGGGCGATCAATGGCATCTTGTACGTCAAGGATCACAAGGGGCACAGCGCTGGATTGGTCCTTCATCCGATTTCAGTTCCTTTGGCTGACGATCAGGCCGAGTGTGCTGCAACAAGGTGCCGCCAGCAATGCCCAGCACCCACGGCTCATGCTCACATCAGGCAATAAAACTCACTGACCTCTGCAACGACTTTCCCTGCGCCGTCATACAACCGTGCCTCCGGGTTCAAGGCAATCGAGCGAGCCTCGAGCACATAGCGTTGTCCCGCTGTGAAATGGCCGTAATTGATGGTCAGGTAGCATTCGCGTACCGAAGGCCCGCCCATCATGCTCATGCCGCCACCGCCGCTGGTTTCATAGTCGAACTTCACCATCAGCTCGTGGCTGCCGGGCGTAACCTGGAAAAAGCGCCCGTCTTCAAGGCGTTGCTTGTCCAGGCGCTCGGCCAGCAACACTCTGTCGTTGGGAAACGGTATAGACAAGTCGACCCAGGCCATCTCTGGGTTGGCGGTTGGCATCGGCGTCTGGCAGCCCGCAATAACACTGGCTGCGACGAGCAAGAACATCCTGCGCATGATCAGCACCTCAAGGGGCCATATGATCAGCATAGCGTCCTACAGCCATTTCTATCCCGCGCTCATTCCACCTCAGGGCTCAAAGTGCCCAGCCATGCAACCAGGGCAATAATGACGATGGCCATTGAAAGCTCGAATGCCAGGCTTCGACGCAAGGCACTCACCGCAACCGAATACTCGCCATTTCGAACCGAACGCTCCAGCAACGGGCTCAAATGAAAACGATTGAGTGCAGCCAGCGCGATCATTGCGCCAAACAACAGGGCCTTCAAAAACAGCAAAGCACCATAGGTACTGAATATGACGCCATCGATACGTGGGCCAACAATAAAGAGGTAATTGATTGCTCCAGTGAGCCCGATGACAACCACGATCACGGCGCCGACTGATTCAAAGCCAGTCAATACCCGGGCAAGAAGCCGCGCCTCATGTTCGCCTTTCAGTGATTTGCAGCGAAGCAACAACGCGAACGCCGCCAACGCCCCTAGCCAGGCGCCCGCAGCCAGCAGATGGAGAACATCGCCGATGAGCTGCCAATAGCCACGACTCCCCTCGCCCATCGCTCCATGGCCGGTCCACGCCAGGCTTGCCAGTGCAACGGCTCCGGACGCAGTGACGACCCACAGGCTGGCGGTCGCAAAGCGCTTGTATTGCGAGATGCCGACAATAGCGAAAAGCAGTGCGGCAATACGGACCTGCCAGCTCAGGCCGACATCAGTGCCCGTGAGAATCATCTGGAAAAAATGGTGATGCAGCTCCATGAAGCCCGACACACCGCTCATGGATTTCGCCAGAACACCCAGCGCGACCAGGGATAGCGCAATACCCAAGAGCGACGTGCCATACAGCAGCGACTCAAAGCGCAAGACCGTGCCCGACGCCCTCTCCTTCCCCCTCAGGCCATACAAGCCAAAAAGCGCCAAGCCAAATAGCATCATCAAGTCGAGATAAAGCGCGAAACGAATCGCGACAGTCAGCGAGTCGCCCATGGATCATTTCACTTTGAAGGAAAAACTGCCGGTAATCGGGTGAGTGTCCGAAGAAACAGCGCGCCATTCGACCTTGTAAGTGCCCGTGGTCAAGGGCGCTGCAGGCGTGATGATCATGGTCTTCGGATCACTGCCCGGCGCGACGACTGCCTGTACTCCCATGGGTGAATTTGGCATTCCCGGCATGTCGGTCATGATCAGTTTTGCCCCGGAGAACTGAGTCGTAAGTTGCTCGGAAAAGTGCAAAGCGATGGACGAAGGCGCCACGCTATCCGCACCTTCCGCCGGCGTGGATGATAGGAGCCTGGGGTGCGCCTGGGCAACGGCGCTCAGGAACAACCCGGCGGTCAGCGCAAGTGTTACAGCGGTGGCTTTATGGAAAGGCATGCAAGGCTCCTCACAGCAAGCGCTGTCAGTTCGAGTTTTTTATGGAGTGGATATCGTGTCCGTGAAAGCGCTGAATCAGCGTCACGGTGCAGGTGCACGATGTCACAGGCGCAAGGACCGTGCGATTACATTTCAGTCAGCTTGAAAGGGGCCTGGCGCCGCTGGTTACGGGTATGAGCGCGCTTGCCGTCATTCATATCAATTACGTAATAAATTGATAACCATCATCAGAAACCACCGCGAAGTGCTGTGGTGGTTTGGCTGATTATTCAAATTGGGTAATGGCCACCAGGAGCATGCCGATGGTTTTGCAGCGCTCTCAAGATCGAGCGCCGCCCGCGCGGCGCTTCGCGGGTAAACCCGCTCCCACAGTCTGTTTCGGGCCAGTCTCTCCTGTGCTATCACCTGGTCCGCCTTGTTGGCACGACGCGGTTTCAGTGTGGGCGTTGCCGCCGTCCCACATGACTCAAGACATGCACCAAGGCAGGCGCTGGTACTCTCACAGGAATAATTGGCCCGAAATAAACTGTGGGAGCGGGTTTACCCGCGAAGCGCCGCGCGGGCGGCGCTCGATCTCATAGGCGCTGAACATCCATCGCCATGCACCTAGCCGCCCACATGCGATACCAAGACAGGCGCTTGGCCGTCATGGCGCTTCCCATGCAATATGTACCTAAGCACGAAAAGATACGTAATAAATTAGCGTACTAGTACGCCACGAATCTCGGCAACCACCTGCGCCGTCGCCGCTTCGATCGTGCCTTCGTTACGACACATCACCCAGCCGTGATCCGCGACCGCCCGCTCGAACGCCTGGGTACAGGCAACTTGCTCTTGCAGTTTATGAATCACCGTACTGCCCAGCCCACGTGTGCGTGCCGCCGCCCTCGCCCATGAAACTTCGGGGTCGGTGACAACCCCGACATGCAGGTCCGGCACACGCACGTTGCGCTCCATGTTCAACCGCAGAATCTCGGCAAACGGGACTGTCCGGCGAAACGCGGCATCGGAGGGGTACCAGCGGTCGATCAGGATGATGCTGCCCGACGGCTGCTTGGGCAGCACGTGCTGCGAAATCCACGCCCGGCTATCCGCCAGGCGCGCGCAAACCTGCAACTCCAGCTCCTGGCTGGGATGCCTGACGAGCCTGTTGACCAGGGCCATCGTTTCCCCCCTGAAGGGGTCGCTTTTCTTCTCGCAAAGGCGGATCACCTTGTAGTTGTCGGCCCTGAGCGCTTGTGTAATGGCCTCCAGCAGCGTGGTTTTGCCGGTGCCCTTGGGCCCGTCCAAAGAAACAAATAGCGAACGATTCATACTTCACATAACGATTGATTGGAGGGGGTGGCGCAGCTGCGCCGATACTAAAGCCAATCGCCAGTGGCGGCTAAACAATATGGGCATAAGTGCCGTAGCTGCGATGAGTGCCATTTTGCAGAGGTTGTTTGCAGATATGCCCGCTGCATCAAAGCGTCTTGCACGCTATGTTGATGGCCCTATTCGAATCCAACTGCCATGGAGGGCTGTCATGGTGATGTTCTGCCGCCTCAGTTTGCTGATCCTGGTCGCCGGCACGCTGCTGGGCGATATCGTGATCGCCAGCGTCGGGCTGCTGGCCCTCTGCGCGGCTGCCGTCTACCACAACGTCCAGCAGGACACCCCGCAAGAAGAGCCTCAGGAGCCTGGATTCACGGCGTAGTACCGCAACCGCCAAACACATTGCATCGGCGGATTGCACCAACGCGGTCTAGGCTGGATACGTCAGGGCGGGCGCAACTGCGTCAACCAGGTTGCTCAGGCAGTGCCCTCGACTCCGTCCCCAGCCCTGTCAGGACCACGACCATGAGACGACGTCGGTTACTGCCCCTGCTCACCTTGTGCTGCACCACCGCCACCACCGGCACTGCCCTGGCCGGTGGCATCCTCATCTACGAAGCCGGCCAGGAAGGTAACGGCCTGGCCAACGCCGGCGCCGCCGCACTGGCCAGCGACCCCAGTGTGCTGATGAGCAACCCCGCCGCCCTCACCCAGCTCAAGGGCACCCAGGTCAGCGCCAATGCCCAGGTCATCCTCGGCAATGTCCGTTTCTCCCGTGACAGCGCCAACCAGTTCGACGGCAACGAAGGCGGCAACGCCCTGCAGTACCTGCCCGGCGCCAGCCTGTTCATCAGCCACCAGCTCGACGAGCGCGCAACCCTTGGCTTCGGCATGTACGGCAACTTCGGCCTGGCGCTGGACTATGACGATGACTGGGCCGGCCGCTATTTCACCCAGGAAGCGGCGGTGATCGGGGTGTCGTTCCAGCCCACCCTCGCCTACAAGCTCACCGACGACCTGTCGCTGGGCATCGGCCCGCGCATCCTGTACGGCTACTATCGCACCGAGATGGCCATCAACAACAACCTGCTGGGCCTGGCCGACCGGCAGGACGGCCAGCTGGAATACCAGGACACCGACGTCGGCGTGGGCGTGAACCTGGGCCTGCACTATCGGCTGTCGCCCGCCACCCAGCTGGGCCTGGCCTACACCAGCAAGGTGAAGCTCGAGTTCAAGGACAAGCCCCACGTGACCGACGTCAGCAACCCCTTGCTCAATATCGCCTTGCGCCGCCTCGACGTGAGCGAACTGGAACTGGACATGAACGTGCCGCAGACCGTGCTGCTGAGCATCGCCCATGACCTGGACCCGCAGTGGAAGCTGCTGGCCAGCCTCGGCTGGCAGGACTGGAGCGAATTCGGCGATATCGGCGTGGAGGTGGACAGCGATGCCGTCGGCAATGTCAGCCGCAGCGTCGATCGCCAATACAAGGACACCTGGCACGCCTCCCTAGGCACCCAGTACCAGGCCACCCCGCGCCTGCGCTGGAGCGCCGGGGTCGGCTACGACAGCTCGGCGGTGGACGACAGCGACCGCACCGTCGACAACCCCATGGGCGCCACCTGGCGCCTGGCCACGGGCGTCAATTACCAGCTGCGCGACGGCCTGGACCTGCACCTGGCCTACACCCTGATCTGGATGGGCGACATGGATGTCGAGCAGACCAAGGCCCGCTCGGGCGACAGCCTCTCCGGCAGCTACCGCAATGCCGCCCTGCACATCGTCGGCGGTGGCGCCACCTGGCGTTTCTGATCAAGGCTGTGGGCCGCCGAGGAACCAACGGAAATAGGGGTTGGCGCCATCGCTGCGGACCAGCGCCCCGGCCTCCCGCGCCCAGGCCTGACGGTTGCCGTTGTAGGCGTGCAGGCTCAGGCTGTAGAAGCGTTGCAAGGTCAGCCACTGGTCGTTCACCGCCCCGGCAAAGCCGGGGGCGGCACCCTGCAGCGGCGGTGCCTGGCGCAGCGCCAGCAAGGCCGGCAACACCCGGGTGATCTCCCGTGGCCGTACCCATGGCGCATATTCGATGCGCGGCTGATCGTCGGTCACCGCTGCTGCGTCGCCGGCGTAACGGGCCAGCCCTGCCCGGTCGGTGATCCAGGTGGCCAACAGCGCCTGGGGCGAGTCGATGCCGACTTCGGCCAGTGTCGAGGCCACGGAAGGTAGGGAAAATCGCTGGATGATCCGCGGCACGTCCAGTTGCAGCGGCTGCAACGAGCCGATCAACAACATTTCGTGAAATTCCGTGGTCCACAGCGAGGCGTGGGGGAACACCTCGATGAAGCTACGCACCAGCGCGCGGGTGTCTTCATCGTTCTGGGTCGGCAGCGGCAGCCATTGCGCCAACAGGCCCGCGGGTTGCAGGCGGCTGGCGGCCAACTGGTAGAAGTCGCGCGAATAAAGGTTGACCACACCGGCCGCCGAAGGCGGTGGCGGTTCCAGGGTGACCAGGTCGTAGCGTTCATTGCTGCGCAGCAACTCACGGCGGCCATCGCGCAGGCGGATATCCAGGCGCGGGTCCTGCACGACATCGTAGTTGCCCTTGAACAGCGAGGCGGCGGCCAGCACTTCGGGCAACAGTTCGGCCACCACCGGGCGTTCCAGCCCCGGGTAACGCAGCATCGCGCCGGCGGTGATGCCGGTGCCGAAGCCAATCACCAGTGCTGAACGCGGTTCGCCAGCATGAATCAGCAACGGCAACAACGCCTGCAAGCGCATGTAGCGCAGCGATGGCATGGCATCGCCGGTATTGGACACGCCCTGGATGTACAGGCGGCTGAAGCCCTGCCCCTGGCGGGCCTGCTTGACCACCGCGACAGTACCGCCCTTGCCTTCGCGGTAAAAAGTCAGCTGGCCGTTGCGTGCCCCAGGCAGCAGCTCGGCCAGGCGTTGCGTCGGCGTCAGCACGCCCACCGCCACGCAGGCAATGGCCACCATCAGCACCATGGCCTTGGCCGGCCGCCCCACGGCGTTGCCACGCCATGCCGCAATCAACCCCACCAGCGCCGCCAGGCCGGCCAACAGGGCCAGGGTACGCACCAGGCCCACAGCCGGTATCAGCACGAAGCCGGTCAAGCCCACGCCCAGGATGCCGCCCAGGGTATTGAGCGCCACCACCGTGCCGACATCCCGGCCAACCCGCCGGCCATCCACCGCCAGGCGCACCGCCAGCGGGAACGCCGCGCCCAGCAGCACGGTGGGCAGCAACACCATGCTCATGGCCGCCACCGCAAAGCGTGCGCACATGCCGGCCAGTTCATTGCCGGTAGCCTGCAACACCAGCAGCTCGGCCTGGGTCTGCGCCAGCACCAGCCAGCGCCCGAGCCCGGCGAGCTGCAGCAGCGCCAGCAGCCCGGCACTGGCGATCAGCACCGCGAACAGCCCCCAGGGGTCGCGCAAACGGTCGGCCCGCCTGGCATACAGCGCACTGCCGGCCGCCAGGCCGCACAGGTAGGTGGCCAGCACCAGCGCAAAGGCATGGGCGCGGGTACTCATGAACTGCACGATCGACTGGCTCCACACCACCTCGTAACCCAGCGCCACCCCACCGGCGATGCAGTACAACACAATCGCCAGGCGCGCCTGGGCGCTTCGCGGCGCCTGTTCGTTGGCCTGAGCGCTGCGTGGCAACTGGTCATTGCGCCGAAGGATCCAGGCGCCCAGCCCAGCCAGCAGGTTCATCGAAGCTGCGGCCAGGGCACTGCCGGTCACCCCGAGGTGCGGTAGCAATACAAAGGCGCCAAGCAAGGTGCCGGCAATGGCTCCGGCGGTATTGGCGGCGTAGAGCCGCCCGCTGGCCTGGGCCTGCTGGCCGGGCGCGGGGGCCATGGCGCGCACCAGCACCGGCAGCGTGCCGCCCATCAACAGCGCAGGCACCCCCACCAGGGCAAACGGCAGCCACCAGGCCAGCCAGCCGATACTGGCCTCCATCCGCGCGAACCACCCGGCCGAAGCCCCCAGGGCCAACGTGCTGGCTACCCCGAGCACTGCCACCGCCACCTCCAGCAGCGCATACAAGCGCACCGGCCGGGCCAGCTGGTCGGCCCAGCGCCCGAACAACCAGCCGCCCAGGGCCAAGCCTGCGAAAAAGGCGCTGATACCGGTGGTCACGGCGTGCACCTCCACGCCTACCACCAGTGACAGCTGCTTGATCCACAGCACCTGGTAAACCAGCGCCGCGCCGCCAGACAGCAGCAACAAGGCAGCAGGCAAGCGCAGGGCCAAACCCACGGCTGCCACACGATCGCAGCCAGCCGTGGGCAGGCTTGGCCTTGCGGGTGAAACCATCATCGCTGCCTTAGCGAGGTCGCGCCTCGCGGTTCACAGGGTCATTTGCCTTTCATCTTCTCTTCGATCTTCTTGTTCACATCGTCCTGGATCTGGTCGATGCTGAAGCTCGCCGGGCGCTGGCTGGGCGGGTAGTCAACGAAGGTCTGCAGGAACCGCGCGGCTTTCTGCGTGCCCTGGAAGAACAGGTAGTCGTTCTTCGTCAGCCAGTCGTAATACTGGTCAGACACGATATCGGCCCGCTCGTAGGGGTCCATTCGCAAATTGAACAGCTTGGGTGCCCGCAAGCAGGTGAACGGCTCGCTCCACACCGGGAAGCCACCCGGTGCGCGCTGCTCGCAGTAGACGATCTTCCAGTCGTTGAAACGCATGGCCACCAACTGGGCGTCATCGTTGAAGTAGTAGAACTCGTTGCGCGCGCTCTTGTCGGTCTTGCCGGTCAGATAGTCCAGCTGGTTGTAGCCGTCCAGGTGCACCTTGAAGTTCTTGCCGCCCACGTCGGCGCCCTTGAGCAGGCGGTCCTTGATGTCGACGTCACCGGCAATGGCCAGCAAGGTCGGGAACCAGTCGAGCCCGGAGAACATCTGGGTGCTCACCGAGTCGGCCTTGATCTTGCCCGGCCAGCGCACCATGGCCGGCACGCGGTAGGCACCCTCCCAGTTGGAGTTCTTCTCGTTGCGGAACGGCGTGGTCGCCGCATCCGGCCACGACCACTGGTTCGGGCCGTTGTCGGTGGTGTAGACGACGATGGTGTTGTCGGCGATCTTCAAGTCGTCCAGCGACTTGAGCAGCTTGCCGACATCGCCGTCGTGCTCGAGCATGCCGTCGGCGTATTCGTTGCCGATCATGCCGCTCTGGTTACGCATCGACTCGCGCACATGGGTAAAGGCATGCATGCGCGTGGTGTTCATCCACACGAAGAACGGCTTGTCGGCCTTGGCCTGCTTCTCGATGAAATTGATCGCGGCCTGGGTAGTCTCGTCGTCGATGGTCTCCATGCGTTTGCTGGTCAGCGCGCCGGTATCCTCGATCTTGCCGTCGGCACTGGACTTGATCACCCCGCGCGGGGTGGTGGCCTTGAGGAATTCCGGGTCGTCCTTGGGCCAGTAAGGCCGTTCCGGCTCCTCTTCGGCGTTGAGGTGGTACAGGTTGCCGAAGAACTCGTCGAAACCATGGTTGGTGGGCAGGTACTCGTCGCGGTCGCCCAGGTGGTTCTTGCCGAACTGGCCGGTGGCGTAGCCTTGCGCCTTGAGCGCCTGGGCGATGGTCACATCGCGCGCCTGCAGGCCCACTGGCACCCCCGGCATGCCCACCTTGGACAGGCCGGTGCGCTTGGCCACCTGCCCGGTGATGAAGGTCGAGCGCCCGGCGGTGCAGCTGTTCTCGGCGTAATAGTCGGTGAACAGCATGCCCTCCTTGGCGATGCGGTCGATGTTGGGCGTCTGGTAGCCGACCACGCCCTTGGAATAGGCACTGATGTTGGTCTGGCCGATGTCATCGCCGAAGATCACCAGGATGTTCGGCTTTTCGGCCGCCCCGGCCAAGGTGGCCGTGGTCGCCAGGGCGACGGCGGACCACCAGGTTGTACTGGACTTCATGACGTTGCTCTCCGTTCACGTTGCTGTCGCAAGTCCGCGACTGCGTGCACGAAGGATTCCGACTGCTGGCTGGGACCCAGTGCCCTGCGGTTCCGGTGTGGCATTCACTCCTTGTCGAAGGGATAGACACGGCGCCAGTCGCGGGCCATGTCCACCACGGTCCAACCTTGTCGGTTGGCGATATCCAGCGCCTTGTCCAGGCGCCCTACACTGCTTGGCCGGTCATACGCCCATTCGCGATTGGCGTCGGTATGGTGCACCAGCCCGGCAAAACGCCGGCCCGGCCCGGCCAGGGTCCATTGCAGCATCTGCAGGTCGCCGTCAGAGTTGCCGAAGGCCAGTACCGGCCGCCGGCCGATCACCGCCTCGATGCTCACCGGCTTGCCCGGGCCGTCGTCGTTGTGCAACAGCGTGGGCAGGCGCTGGATGCTGAGCTGGCCGTCCTTGTCCTGATACTCGGCAACCAGAGTGGTGCCTATCACCTGTTCGGGGGGTATGCCATAGACCTCTTCGGCGAAGGCGCGCATGAATACCACCTCGCCGCCCGAGACGATGTAGGTGCGAAAACCCTTGTCACGCAGGTAACCGAGCAGTTCCAGCATCGGTTGGAACACCATCTCGGTATAGGGCCTGCCGGTCCTGGGGTGTTTGGCACTGGCCAGCCAGCTACGGCTGTGGGCCAGGAATTGCTCGGTGCTGATGCCCGAGTGGGTGGCCGCGACGATCTTCAGCAGGCCGTCCATGCCCTGCTCCGCCAATGCCTTGTGGTCGTTGTCCAGCACAGCCTTGAACGGTTGTTGGGTTTTCCATTGCGGATGTTCGGGCGCCAGGCGCCGCACTTCGTCCATGGAGAACAACACTTCGAAGTACAGCGGTTGCTCGCTCCAAAGGGTGCCGTCGTTGTCGAACACGGCAATCCGCTCGGCGGGCGCCACATAATCCTTGCTGCCTTGATCGGTGACGGCCTCGACGAACGCCACGATGGCCTGGCGCGAGGGGCCGTCGCGCCAGGACGGCAAAGGCGCTGCGGCCAGCACCAGGCATGGCAGCAACAGCAACAGGCAAAGCACGCTGCGCAGGGCATGGGCGGCTGGGCGCGGCTGCATGTGGAGCTCCTTGCCATGGGCGGATGGCGCGATGAGTCCGGTTCAGCGGTTCAGAGGCTTCAGACCGCTGCGCTGTGGTTTGCACGGCTGCTGCGCAGGTGGTGTGCGCGGCAAGGCAATCGGCGCTTGCTCAGGCGCCGTCGAGGCCCCGAAACGGGACCTGAAAGAGGCTAGCAAACGATTCTTTATTGCGTCGGGAATTTGCGCCCGACCACACAGCAATCCGGGCTGGCCACTGCTGCGTCGCACCCACAGGTACAGCGCATCCAGCTTCGGCGGCTGCGCCGCGCATTGTGCACGGGCCTGGCGCCAGGCATAGCCCGGCGAGTCGAGCCAGGCCTGATGGCGTCGGGCTTGCCAGCGCCGCAAGCGCTGCCACAGCGCCTGCCACCGCGCGCGCAGGCCCCAGCCCAGAGCACCTGCGCCAAACACCGCGGCCACCACCAGCAGCCAGTGCCCACCGAGCCGAAGCCGGGCCTGGTGCCCCATGGCCCGCAGGTCGTCGTTGATGGAGAACGGCGCCTGATACGCACCTGCGCTAGCCTCCAACGCTACAGCCGGCACCTTCGTCTGGTGTACCTCACCGCTCGTCGCATCGCGCCACTGATAGGTGATCTCAGGCAACTGGTAGCGCCCGGCGGCGCCGATCACATAGGTCACCGTATCCTCGCGTTCGCCACCCAAGGTCCCGCCGCGGCCGTCGCTCAACGGCTTGACCCCCGGCGTCTGCACGTAGCGCTTGAGCCCGGCGACCTCGGCCAGCACCGGGGCGTGCAACAGCATCGCCTGCGCCCCTGGGGCAACAATCCGCAAGCGCCGGGTCACACTATCGCCCGCCCGCAGTGGCGTATGCGAGCGCTCCACCTGCTGGGTGAAGGTCAATTGCGCCGCCACCGGCTGCGCGCTGTCGGGGTTGCCACTGGCGCCCTTGGCCTCGAACGCCAGTGGCTGGCTGCTGACCGTGAGCGGCCCGCTGGCCTGTCCGGGCTGCACCTGGAACGCCAGGGCCGGAATGTCGAAGTGCCGGGCCGCCTGTGGGGTGATGCGATAGCTGTAGCGCAGGCCGAAGAAGCGCTTGCCGTCGATATCCTCGTTCAGGTGCTGGGCCTCGCCAGTGGGCGGGCTGACCACGGCGCCAGGCAGGTCCAGCGCCGGCAATACCGGTGCATCGGTGAACCAGGTATCGACCAGCAGGTCGATCTCCAGGCTGACCGTGCCGCCGGTCATGATCGCGCCCTGCGGCACCAGGCGCTGGGCCACGCGCACCTCGGGGTCGGCCGCCAGCGCAGGCAGACACAGCAGCCACAGAGTCAGCAGGAACTTCATGGCGTGCCCTCCTCGCCCGGCCGGCGCGCGGCCTGTTGGATCTGGAACTTGCGCTTGAGGAACTGCCCCGGCGAGGTGGCCAGGTTGTCCAGCCATAGCTGGTCGGAGGCGGCCTTGCCGGTGTGCTGCTGTTGCGCCTTGCCGCCCTGCAGCGGGGCCTGGTCTTCGATCACCTTGTCGGGCTTAGCGCCGGTGCTCTTCTGTTGTTGGTCCTGGTAGTCCTTGAGCAGGGCCTGGGCCAGCGCCAGGTTGGCGGCTGCTTCGGGGAATGCCGGTTGCAAGCGCAGCGCCTGCTGGTAGGCGGCAATCGCCTGGGCAAACTGGAACAGCCGCACATGGCTGTTGCCCTGGTAGAAGTACGCCGGCGCGCTGTCCAGCGGCGCCAGGCTGGCCAGCGCAGCCTTGTAGTCCGACGCTTCGTAGGCCGCCACACCTTTCCAGTAAGGGTCATGGAAATGCTCGGCGGCCTGGGCGTAGTGCCCCTGCTCAAAGGCCCAGCGGCCCTGCTGGTCAGCGCTGAAAAAGGCGTCGGCCAGTTCCCCCGCCCACACTTGCCCGGGTGCGGCGCCCAACACACAGACCACGGCAAGGCCGGTCAGCCAGTTCACCTGCCACCCCTTGCGCAGTCCGCCCAGGGCCAGCAACAGCAACGGCCAGCACAGCCAGTAGCCGGCATCCTTCCAGTGCAGCGTGGCACTGTCGCCCGTCACGGCCTGGTAGTGCTGGCGGGCGTGCAGTTCGATCCAGTCCAGGTCATCGTCGTTCAAGGTCAGGCTGCCCAGCGGCGCATCGGCGGCCTTGGCCAGCCCTTGCAGGCCCTGCTTGTCGAAACGGCCCTGCACGGCATTGCCCCCGGCATCGAGGCGCGGCATGCCCTTGGCATCGTGCAGCACCCCGCTGTCCTGGCTGCCCACTGCCAGCACCAGCACCTGCAGGTCGCTGTCGCTCAGGCGCTGGCCGAGTGCCTCGAACTGTGCGGGGTCGGCGCCATCGGTCAGCAGCACCAGGGTGCCGGGGCTATGTTCGGCGTCGAGCAGCCTTAGGGCGATGTTCACCACACCCAGCACGTCCTTGCCGGGCTTAGCGATCAGGTCGCTGGCCAGGGCCTGGATGAAGCTGTCGAGCAAGGCCGGGTCGTCGGTGGCCGGCAGCACCAGGTGGGCGCTGCCGGCATAGGCGATCAGTGCGGTACGGGCCCCGGCCCGGCGTTGCACCAGGTCATGCAAGGTGTGGCGCGCGGCGCCCAGGCGGCTGGGGGGCACATCGTCGGCGTCCATCGAGGGCGACAGGTCCACGGCCAGGATCAGCGGCGCGCGGTTGTCGAGAAAGTCCGGGATGTCCTGCTGCCAGGTGGGCCCGGCCGCCGCCAGCGCGCCGACCACCAGCAACGCCGCCAGCAGGTGCACCGGGCGCAGGCGCCGGTCGTCGCGCGGGCGGATCAGCAGGTGCTCGACCAGGTGCGGGGCGATGATCCCGCGCAGTTGCCGCTTGAGGTCGCGCCGGCGCCGCCACAGCAGCGGCAGACCGAGGCCTGGCAGCACCAGCAACAGCCACCAGGGGCGCAAGAAGTGCAAGGCGCCGAGGTCGATGTCCATGCTCAGGGCTCCTTGGCCGCGGCGGCTCGGGCGCCCAGTAGCGCCAGGCCCTGGCCGAGCAGCAGCACGGCCAGGGCTGCGCCCAGGGGCCAGACGAACAGGTCGCGCCGCGGTTGGTGGCTGAGGGTGGTGACGTCATGCGGGGTGATCTGGTCGAGCGTGGCATACACCTGCTGCAGCGCCGCGCGGTCATCGGCGCGGAAG
Organism: Pseudomonas sp. ES1; assembly: GCF_050586605.1. NCBI lineage: Bacteria > Pseudomonadati > Pseudomonadota > Gammaproteobacteria > Pseudomonadales > Pseudomonadaceae > Pseudomonas > Pseudomonas sp. ES1. The sequence continues at coordinate 45,954 of NZ_JBOBDM010000007.1, forward strand.
AACCGCCCGCCGGTGGTCTGCGCGATCACCTGCAAGCTGTGCAGGTCGACCTTGTCCTCGCCGGTGGCCGCCGGGTCGCCGATGCCGATGGCATGCACCACGATGCCGTGCTCGCGGGCCAGCCGCGCGGCATGCTCGGGGGTGATGGCGCTGCCGGTGTCATTGCCGTCGGTAAGCAGGATCAGCACCTTTTCCTGCTCCTTGGCAGGAGCCAACAACTTGATGGTCAGGCCGATGGCGTCGCCCAGGGCGGTGTTGGGCCCGGCCATGCCGACCCCGGCCTCGTCCAGCAACAACTGCAGGCTGGCATGGTCAAGGGTCAGCGGCGCCTGGGGGTAGGCGCCGCTGCCGAACAGGATCAGGCCTATGCGGTCGCCCTCACGCTGGGCGATGAAGTCGCGGACCACGGCCTTCACCGCGGTCAAACGGTCACTGCGCTGGCCGTCGGCGCTGCTGTAGTCCTTGGCCTGCATGGATTGGGAGATATCGATGGCCAGCATCAGGTCGCGGCTGGGTTGCACATGGCGGATCGGTTGCTCGACCAGCACCGGGCGCGCACAGGCGACCAGCAGCAACAGCCAGGCCAGCCCATAGAGCAGCAGCTGCCAGCCACCGGCGTTGATTGTGCTGCTGCCGGGGCCTTGGCCGAGGGCCTGGCGCAGGGCGCTGAAGAACGGCACGCGCAGCGCACTGCGAGCTTCGTGGTAGGGCCTGAGCCAGCGGTAGGCCAGCCATGCCAGCGGCAGCAGCAGGAATACCCAGGGGTAGTCAAAGCGCCACATGGTGCGCCTCGATCCACTGCCGGGTGACGTCAAACAGGCGTTGCACGCTGGCGTCGTCCAGCGCGGCAAGCTGTGCATCCGGGCCGTAGGCCAGCAGTTGCAGTTGCGCCGCGAAGGTCGCCGGCAGCGGTTGCCGGGTGTGAGTGGCCAAAAATTGCTGCCAGGCCTGGCCGCCGAGCGTGCCAACGGCAGGTGCCCCAGGCATCGACAGGGCCACCCGTTTGAGCAGCTCGGGCAGTTCGCGCAAGGCCATCAGTCGCTGCGCTGCCGCAGCCGCCGCCAGCTGGTCCAGGCGCAGCAATGCCTCGCGCCGGTAGCGATCACGCCGCCAGCGCCAGCAGCGCAGCACCGCCCAGCTCAGCAGGCCAGCCAGCAGCAGCCCCAGCAGCAGCCCCCAGCCCCAGGTCTGCGGCAGGTAGCTGAACGGCGGCGCCCCCGGCGCCAGCTCTTGTAGCTGGTCGACCGTAGGCCCGCTCATCGCGCCCGCTCCGCCAGCCGCCCGAGCTCCTTGCGCAGTTGCTCCAGGCTGTCATCGCCGGTGCTGATCATCAGCAACGGCACCTGGCTGCGGCGCAGCAGCTCGGCGACCTCGCGCAGGCGCCCGGCCAGGTAATCGCCCAGTGGCCGGCGAACCTGGCTGCGGCCTATGTCCATCTCCACCTGCACGGCGCCCTGGGTCACGCTGAGCCGGCCCTTGTCCGGCAGTTGCAGGGCGATGGGGTCATACACCTGCAGCGCAATCACATCGTTGTGCTGGCGTAACTGGCGTAGCAACGCCAGGGTCTGTTCGCCAACCCCGGCGAAGTCGCTGATCACGCACACCAGGTGATCGTGCCCGGCGGCGCCGATGCAGGTGCGCAGCAATTGGTCCAGCCGCCCGTCGTCCGCCAACGCCTCGCCCTGTGCCGACAACCGATGATTGGCCCGCACCACCGCCGCGCACAAGGCCTGCACCCGGGCGCGGCTGCGCAGCGGGCGCAGGTGTTCGACACCGGCCTCACCAAGCACCATGCCACCGACGCGGTCGCCGGCCTGCAGCGCCATCCACGCACACACGGCCGCCAGCTGGGCGGCGGTCACCGACTTGAAGTAGCGCTGCGAGCCGAAGAACATGCTCATGCGCTGGTCCACCAGCAGCAAGGTCGGCCGATCACGCTCCTCGCTGAAGGTCCGCACGAAAGGTTTGCCGTAGCGCAGCGAGGCGCGCCAGTCCAGGTGGCGCAGGTCGTCGCCGGGCACGTAGTGGCGCAGCTCGTCGAAGCTCAACCCGCGCCCGCGCAGGCGTGAGGCGTGGTTGCCGGACAAGATGCTCGACAACGGCTGCCGGGCGACGAAGCTCAGGCCCCGGGCACGCGGCTCCAGGGCCATCAGCTCGGCCAGCGAGGCGTAGACGAAGCCATCAGGCGTGCGGCGGGCGGTGGACATGGCGGCACCCTCAGGCCGGTATGGCGACCTTGTCCAACAGCCGGTCGATCACCTGGTCGGCCCCTACCCCATCGGTGATGGCGTCATAGGACAGTTGCAGGCGATGGCGCAACACCGGGTGCACGGCGGCGCGCACATCGTCCGGTGAGACGAAGTCCTGCCCGTTGAGCCAGGCATGCGCCCGCGCCACCCGGTCCAGGCTGATGCCGCCACGGGGGCTGGCGCCGATGCTGATCCAGCGCCCCAGCTCCGCATCGTGTTCTGCCGGGTGGCGCGTGGCGTTGACCAGGGCGACCAGGTAGTTGTCGATCGCCGGTGCCACGTGCACCTTGGCCACTTCGCGGCGCGCCGCGAAAATCACCTCCTGGGCCAGGCGCAGCGGTTCGCCCGTACTGGCCTGGTCCTCGGCGCGCACCAGCCGCAACACCTGGGCCTCGTCGGCGGGCGCGGGGTAATCAAGTTGCAGCTTCATCAGAAAACGGTCCATCTGCGCTTCGGGCAAGGGGTAAGTGCCCTCCTGCTCGATGGGGTTCTGGGTCGCCAGCACCATGAACAGGCCGGGCATCGGGTAGCACTGGCCGGCCACGGTGATCTGCCGCTCTTCCATGGCTTCGAGCAACGCCGCCTGCACCTTGGCCGGCGCACGGTTGATCTCGTCGGCGAGGATCACGTTGCCGAACAGCGGCCCAGGCTGGAAGCTGATGCGGTTGCCCTCGGCGGTCTGCTGCAGGATCTCGCCACCGGTGATGTCCGAGGGCAGCAGGTCGGGGGTGAACTGGATGCGCCGCATCTGCGCGTCCAGGTGGCTGGCCAGGGCCTTGACCGTGCGGGTCTTGGCCAAGCCCGGCAGGCTTTCCAGCAGCACATGGCCGTTGGCGAGCAGCGCCAGGATCACCTGGTGAATGGTGTCGGCCTGGCCGAGTACCTGCTCGGCGACCGACGCTTGCAGTGCTTTGACCTGCTCATGAGTGTCCACATGCCCGCTCCCTGTCCTCGTTTGCGGTCAAGCAACTGTAGTTGCCGTGCCGGTTGACGCAAGATCCCGAAACATCTACTGCGTTTGCCGCCAGTAAGGCTCGATGGCCTGCAGGCGCGGATCGTCCGGCGACGCCGCGCGCATGCGCTGCACGTAGCCGAAGGCGGCTTCGCGTTCGCCGGCCAGGGCATGCAGGTAGATCAACGAGTACAGCAGGTCGGCGTCGTCCGGCGACTGCGCAAGGCCGCTGCGCAGTGCCTGCAAGGCTTCGTCACGGCGGTTCAGGCGCGACAGCAGCAGGCCCTGGTTGTAGCGGATCCGCGCATTGCCCGGCAGCGCCGTGGCGGCTTGGTCCATCCATTGCAGGCCCTCCTCGTTGCGGCCGTGCTCGACCAGCAGCAGGGCCAGCATGTACGCCAGGTTGCCACGATCGGTCGGCGGCATCTTGTCCAGTGCCGCCCCCTCGCGCAGCAGCGCTTCGGCTTCTGCGGGGCGATTGGCGGCGCTGGCCAGAGTTACCAGGTTGACCCGCGCCGGGACGAAATACGGGTCCATGCGCAGGGCCTGGCGGTAGTGCGCCATCGCCTCCTCGTCACGCCCCTGGCGCGATAGCAGCACCGCCAGATTCAAGCGCCCGCCCGGCAGGTCGGCATTGCCGCGCAGGCGCTGCTCATAGTCGCCAAGCTGGGCCTTGAAACCGGCCTGCTGGGCCTCGGGCAGTTGCGCCGGCGCGATATCGGCCATGGCCCGCACGGTTTCATCGCGCACCGCCAGGCGCGGATCGGCCAGTAACGGCAACAAAGGCTTGAGCCGCTCCTCGGCGGGCAGGCTGCTGAACCCTGCCACGGCATAGGCGCGGATCAACGGGTCGGCGTCCTGCAGGGCCCAGCGCAGGTTGCTGGCGGCGCCTGGCCCGAGGTCCGCCAGCTGGTCGGCGGCGGTAGCGCGGACGATGGCCGGGTTGGCCTTGTCGGCCAGCAGGTAGCCCAGGCGGCTCATGGCTGTGCCCGGGTCTTCGCGCACGCCTTGCAGCGCCTGCCCGTAATGCGCCGGTCGTTGCGGCGTGCCATACCACTGGTCGATGGCGCTGGCGGCCCAGGCCGGCGCGCGGTCCGTGTGGCAGGCCGTGCAAGCGTCCGGGCTGCCGGTCTGGGCGGCGAGGTCCGGGCGCGGGATGCGCAGGCTGTGGTCGCGGCGCGGGTCGACCACCATGTAGGTCTTGCTCGGCATATGGCAGCTCACGCACTGCGCGCCAGGCGAGCCTGCGGCGTGATGGTGGTGCGCCGAGCTGTCGTAGTCCTTGCCCTGCAAACCGGCGAAGCGCGCGGTGTTGGGCTGGGTGTTGTGGCACTGCAGGCACAGGCCGTTGCCTTCGCTGCGCACCTTGGTGGTGTGCGGGTTGTGGCAATCGGTACAGCCGACCCCGGCGGCGTACATCCGGCTCTGGCTGAACGAGCCGAACTCGTAGACCTCGCCGTCGATCTGCCCGTCTGCATGATAAAGGCCGCTGCGCAGGGTGGCGGGCAGGCTCTGGTCAAGCTGCGGATGGCCGGGCGTCTGGCCGTTGCCCAGGGTTTGCCGACGGCTGTGGCAAAACGCGCACTGCTCGACCTGGCCCTTGCTGCCGAGCGCTTTGAAATCGACGAGCAGCCCTTTATCCGGCTGATTGCCGGCGGGCGTGGCACTGGCCCAGTCGACATGCGCCTGGCCTGGGCCATGGCAACCCTGGCAGCCCACGGTCGGCTCCTGCCAGGTGCTGGCGTAGCTGTCCTGCTGGTCGTTGTAGTGCTTGAGCAGCCGGGTGGAATGGCAGTCGGCGCACATGGCGTTCCAGTTCTGGTAGCGGCCGGTCCAGTGCAGCGGATCTTCGGGGGTAAAGCGCTGGCCGGGGTACAGGGAGAACCAGCGTTGCCCGCCCTGGGCCTGGGGCCGGCTGTCCCAGGCGATGGTCAGGGCCTGCAGTCGCCCCCGGGACAGCGCCACCAGGTACTGCTGCAAAGGCTGATGGCCGAAGGTATAGAGGATGCGCAGGTCCGCAGGCTTGCCGTCCTCGCCCTCGATGTTGACGTAATAGGCATCGCCCTTGCGCAAGAACCGCGCCTTGACGCCATCCTGGTCGAAGCGCGTGTCGTCGAAGTTGCCCAGTACATTGCCCGCCGTGGCCTCGCGCAGCGCCCAGGCATGGTCCGAATGCTGCCACTGCCCGGCCTGTTCGGCATGGCAGCCCTGGCAGCTCTCGGGCTTGGCGTAGCCTTCGCGGTCCTTGGCCGCTGTCGGCAACGGGTCACCTGCGGCGCTGCCTGTGGCAAGCAGTGCCAGTATGAGCACGCCCCCTCTCAGTCCATCTGCCAGCCATCCCATCGCCCAGCTCCATGATCAGGTCCAGTCGCCCAGTGCGGGCGTCGGCAAACCGCTCGCTTCACTCGTCCGCCTTGTTGGGCCTGGTCGCCGGCGCGCTGTACCACTGCTCCTTGGGCACCACTTTGTCCTGCGCGGGGTCCCCCAGGTAGTGCGGCGACATGATCTGCACGCCGAACTCGTTGAACACATCCTGGATATTGGCGTGCAACAGGGTCAGCAGCTCGGCCCGCGGCCGTGGCTCGCTGGGCACGGCCTGGGCCACCAGGCGGTACTCGGGGTAGAAGTCCGACAAGGCGGTCTGGAACACTTGCGGGCGGGGTGAGTCGAGCACCCCTTCGGTGCGCCGCGCAGCCTCCAGCAGCATCGCCTCGACCTGGCGCCAGGGCGTGTCGTAGCCAATCGTCACCGTGGTGTCGACCACATAGCCCTGGCCCTGCACCACCCGCGAGTAGTTCTTGGTCACCGCCCCGGTAATCATCGAGTTGGGCAGCGTCAGCACCTCGCCCAAGCCGGTGCGGATGGTGGTGGTGAACATGCCCAGCTCGGTCACCGTGCCCTCGTGCTCGCCAATGCGCACGTACTCGCCGGGCCGCAGGGTGCGGGTATAGGTGAGGATGAGCCCGGCGGCGGCCTGGCCGACCACACTGGTGGCGCCCAGCGAGATCATCAGGCCGATCAGCACCGACAAGCCCTTGAACGCTTCGGTGTCGGCGCCCGGCAGGTACGGGTAGGCCATGGCCAGGGCGAACAGCCAGATCGCCAGCGAGGTCAGCCGGGTGGTGGGTTGCAGGGTTTCCTGGGTCAGCCAGCTGATCGAGCCCGGCCGCGCCAGGCGCTCGAGCAGGCGCTTGCTGAAGGCGCTGATGCCACGGGCGATGAAGAAGATCAGCAAAGCGATCAGCAACCCCGGGATGGCGTCGACGATGCCCGTCAGCACATGGCGCAGCAGCCCCAGCAGGTACAGGTTCAGGCTTTCGCCCCAGGGCCGGGTGTAGGGGAAGCGCTGCAGGACGAAGCTCAGCCATTCGTAGGTCAGCAACAGCACCAGGGTCCAGCGCACCAGGGCCAGAAGGCGCCGCAACAGCGGGTACAGGTTGCTGGAATCGACCAGCTGCGTGTGGCCGATGCGCAAGGCACTGGCGTGTTTGCGCACGCGCTTGGGCAGCCAGGACAAGGCTTTGTGGTGCAGCCAGACGCAGAGCTTGACCAGCAGGATGTACACCAGCGTGGCAGCGGCGCTCAGCCCGGCGGCAGTCAGCAGAAACCGCGGGCTGCGGGCCTGCTGCGCCTCGTCGACCACCTGGCGCAGGCGCTGCGCGGCGGCCTCGGCGCCCTGCCGGGTGTCGAGGTCGGTGCCGACCAGGTCCCTGGGCGAGACAATAAAGGCCCGGCGGTCACCCAGCAGCACCAGGAAACTGTCCTGGACGGTGTCCAGGCTGACCCTACTGTCCACACCCTCATCCAGCCGCTCATTGATCACCGCCTCGGCACGCCGGGCCCGGGCGGCAGGCGCTTCGCCGAGCACGGTGGCGTGGAACACCATGATGCTGCGGTTGGCGACCTTGAGCTCGGCAGGCTCGGCCGCCGCCACGCTGGCCTGCTCGTTGGCCTGGCTGGCCAGGCTGATCAGCAGCAGCGCGAGCAGGCAGCACCCTGCGACGATTCGCTTAGCCATGGGCTCCCTCGCTCGATCACGCGTTGCCAACGGCCGGCCCCTGCTCCACCCACTGCCAGAACAGCATGTAGCCGATGGCCAGGATCACCGGGCCGATGAACAAGCCGATGATGCCTTCGGCGACCATGCCCCCCAGCGCTCCGATCAGCACCACCGGCATCGGCACATTTACCCCGCGCCCCAGCAGCAGAGGCTTGAGCACGTTGTCGACCATGCCGGCCAGCACGCTGTACACCGCAAACACCACGGCACCGACACTGGCGCCTTCGGTAAAGAACACAAAGGCCACCACCGGCAGCGTGATCAGCAACACCGGTAACTGCATGATGCCCAGCAGCAGCACCAGAATGGCCAGCAGGCCGGCGCCGGGGATGCCCATGAACACGAAACCGAGCCCCACCAGCAGCATCTGGATGAAGGCGATGCCGACCACGCCCTGGGCCACCGCACGGATGGTCGCGGTGCACAGCTCGGCAATCAGCGGGCCGCGTTCGGCGCCGGAGATGCGCGTGGCGATTTGCACCGCGCTGCGCTCACCGTTATCGCCAAAGGCCATGACCACGCCCGACAGGATCAACGCGCCGATGAACAGCAAGAAGCCGGTGCCAACCCCGGCCAGCTTGCCCAGCACCACCATGCCGATGCCTTTGAGGTGCGGGGTGACGCTCTGGATCAGGCTGGTGGCATCGGTGGCCGCCTGTTGCCAGAAGCCGTACAGCGGCGGCCCCACCAGCGGCCAGGTGGCCACCACCGGGTTGGCCTGCGGCACATGCCAGGCCCCGCTCTTGAACAACTCCATCGCCGCGGACACCGACGCGGCGATGGAGTCGCCCAGCAGGTAGATCGGCACCATCAGGATCAGCAGCGTGACCAGGATGATCAGGCTGGCCGCATGCCCGCTTTTCAAGCCAAGCCTGGCGCGCAAACGCCCATGCAGCGGGTAGAAGGTGATGGCCAGGATCACCGCCCAGAGCATCAGGCTCAGGAACGGACGGAACACCGCGAAGCAGGTGACCACCAGCGCAGCCACCAGGCCTGCGCGTATCAGCACGTCCAGCAAAGCCCGGGACAGCTTGAGCTCGTTAGGCAAAGGCAACATGGGCCACCTCCTGGTCAGTGGCAGGGCAACGCCAGCCACGGGTATCCAGCAGCCTAGTACGGCACCGGCAAGTCGCAAACGGCGACAGGGCAAAGGAAAAATTGCGCCCCGTGGCGTCAGATCAATGCACTGCAATATCAATCCGGTATTATCCGCGCCATTCAACCGTTCGTTTAATAGTGGAGTCGTGCGTGATGAAAGTTCTGACGTTGTTCGGCACCCGCCCAGAAGCCATCAAGATGGCGCCTTTGGTCAAGGTCCTGGCCCGGACCGAGGGTGTCGAAAGCATCGTCTGCAGCACCGGCCAGCACCGGCAGATGCTCGACCAGGTGTTGCAGCTGTTTGCCGTGCCGGTCGACCACGACCTCGATGTGATGGTCCCGGGGCAAACCCTCAATGGCCTGTTCGCCCGCCTGATGACACGCATCGACGCCCTGCTCGACGAACTCAAGCCTGATTGCGTGCTGGTGCACGGTGACACCACCACCGCCGCCGCCTGCAGCATGGCGGCGTTCCACCGCGGCATCGCCATCGGCCATGTCGAGGCCGGCCTGCGCACCGGCGACCTGGCCCAGCCCTTCCCCGAGGAAATGAACCGCCGCGTAGTGGACGTGATGGCCCGCTGGCTGTTCGCCCCCACCGTCACCTCGCGCCACAACCTGTTGCAGGAGAACCTGCAGGGGCAGATCCACATCACCGGCAACACCGTGATCGACGCGCTGGACCTGATCCTGCAGAAGCTCGACCGCGAACCCGAGATCGGCGAAGGCTTCGCCAGCCGCTACCCGTGGCTCGACGCCAGCCGCCGGCTGATCCTGGTCACCGGCCACCGCCGGGAGAACTTCGGCGACGGTTTCCGGCAGATCTGCCAGGCCCTGGGCGAGCTGGCCAAGCGCGACGATGTGCAGATCGTCTACCCGGTGCACCTCAACCCGCAGGTGCGCGATGTGGTCATGACGGTGCTGGGCGACAACCCCAACGTGCAGCTGATCGACCCGCTGGACTACCTGGAGTTCGTCTGGTTCATGCAGCGCGCCCACCTGGTGCTGACCGACTCCGGCGGCGTGCAGGAAGAAGCCCCGCACCTGGGCAAGCCGGTGCTGGTCATGCGCAACACCACCGAGCGCCCGGAAGCCGTGGCCGCCGGCACCGTCAAGCTGGTGGGCACCGACAGTACCCGGATCGTCCAGGCGGTGCAGGCCATGCTGGATGATCACGCGCTCTATGCCCAGGTGGCGCGCAGCGTCAACCCGTATGGCGACGGCAACGCCAGCGAGCGCATCGTCAATGCCCTGCTCGGACGCCCGTTCACGCCCTTCCAGGTGCGCTGAACGACGCATAAGCGTCAATAAAACGGCGACGTCATTTGCTCTGACGTCGCCGGTCGAATTTTCTTACAAAAAAGCATCAAAATATTGACATGGGCACTTTGATATTAGAGAGTACGCATCCGATGTCTTGACGAAGTGGCATCGCGCTCGAACGACCGTTTGACAGCGTTCGCTTCCCCCATCGTCACTGATTACCCGAATAGCCACGCGAAGACCTGCGCCTTAAAAGGCCTGTCGGCGCACACGTTTGCACGCCCGCGATGCGCTGCCAACGCCACTGAACCTTCAAGGACTAGATCGTTGAGCCACACGACTCGCCGCTTGCAGTTCGCCGTTCTGGGCACTGCCCTTACCTCCCCGATCCTCGCCCATGCCACCCCTGCCAGCGATGCCTTGCAAGCGCTGATGGCCCAGGATTGGGTGTCCCGCAGCGTTTCGCTCAAGGACCTGGGCATCACCAACCCAGTGGTGCTCGACCAGGCCGACAACCGCCAGGCGTTCTTCCTGCCGGTGCCCAAGGGCGTGGCGATCAGCGATGCGCAGATCGAACTCAAGGGCCAGTTCATCAAGGGTGAAGAACAGCCCGCCACCCTGCGCCTGGCCGTCGATGGCCAGCCCCGCGTGGCCGAACGCGTCAACCGCGCCGAAGGCGACCTCAGCCGCACCCTGGCAGTGGACAGCGGCAAACACACCAGTGGCTTCGTCAATTTCAGCCTGGACTGGAGCTCACCGGTTTCGGAGGACTTCTGCGCCCCGCCACGGGCCACCGCCAACGTGCTGACCCTGTCGCCGCAGACGCGCCTGAGCTACCGCTATTCGATGTCGGCCCTGGGCAGCCTGGCTGAAGCCTGGAGCAGCCTGCCGGGTGAGCCGGTGATTCTGGTCGCGGCCGGCGCGCTCGAGCGCAACAGTTTCGACAGCGCCTGGCGTCTGGGCGTGGCCCTGGAACGCAGCGCCCGCCGCGCCCAGGTACGTGCCTTGCCGCAAGTCGGCGACAGCGTGTCGCTGGCCGGCATCGAAGTGCCGGCGGCCCTGGCTAAAGTCCCGGCCTTCGCCGCCCTGGCCGGCCAGGCCAGCCACACCCTGGCCAGCCCGGCCGAGCTGGGTGCCCTGCTGCTGCTCGATGCCCCGGCGATCCGCGCCGACCTGGCCATCGCCGACAGCGCGCTGGTGGCACAGCTCAACACTGCCCTGGACGCCCTGGCGCAACAGCTGCAGGACGACCAGGCCGCCCTCGCCGCCCTGGCGCAATGGCGCAAACAAAAGGCCAGCCTGGCCGCAGGCGCCCTGCCCAGCCAGCAACTGCAACTGCTTAGCCTCGGCCGCCAGGCACTGGTGGCCGTGGCTGCCGACGCCGGCGCCAAGGCCGCCGGCGTGTTCGACGCGAGCTGGCGCAATGTGCTGGTGTCGCGCGAGGCGCAGGTCAAGGAGGTGGGTGACGCGCTGCGCAACGATCACGGCCATCTGCGCCTGAGCGCCCTGGGTGGCAACTTCGGCACTTTCGATGTGGTCAGCCGTGGCGAGTGGACCGCCACCTTCCCGCTCAGCGCCGTGTCGAACAACGGCCGCATGCCGGGGGAACTCAACCTCGACCTCGCCGCCGCGCCGGGCGCCTCGCCTACCCCGCCGGTCGCCTCGGTGATCTGGAACAACGTGCTGCTCAACGCCGCGCAACTGGATGCCGATGGCAGCCCCGAGCGATTGAAGGCGCGCATCCCGGGCTACGCCCTGGGCGTCACCAATACCGTGCAGGTGCGCTTCCAGCGCCAGCCAAGCTCGCCAAACTGCGCCGAGATCCCTCAGGCCTACCCGGTCAACGTGCTGCCCAGCAGTTACCTGAGCTCGGCTGACGCCGAACCCGACGGGACCTTCATCGGCCTGCTGCCGCTGCTGGCCGGCAAACCCCAGGTGATCGTCGACCAGGCCGTCCTGCAAACGCCGGTGGCCAACCTGGGCAAACTGATCCGCCTGGCCAGCGCCGCCTCGCTGTCGCCGGTCAACGCCGAGCTGGTGCTGGCCGACGGCAAGGCAAACGTCGCGCCGTCGCGGCCGTTCCTGGCCGTGGATGTGCAGTTGCCCGGCGCCAAGCCGCTGCTGGGCGTCGCCGAGCTGCAGCGCCTGCAGGCCCAGGGCAACCAGCAACTGGCCCTCGACCTGCAGGGGCCGCAAGGCCTGGGCACTTTGTCGGTGGTCGATTCCAGCGGCCAGCACGGCGTGCTCTGGAACAGCCTGGGCAACCCGGCCATGGTGCCGCAGGTGCCGTTCCTGCTGACCCAGGGCAATGCCGTGGTGATTGGCGAGCAAGGCCCGTTGACCTGGGTCGACACCACCGACCCGGAACTCAACCTGGCCGGCACGCCGTTCCACCAGTGGCGCAAGCAACTGGTGTGGGCGTTGCCCACCCTGTCCGGCATTGTCCTGCTGCTGGTGCTGCTGGGTGTAGTCGCCCGCCGGCTGCGTCTGAAGCACAAAGGCAAGTAAGCCGGAGTAAGCGCGCATGTTCTCACTCTATTGGCCGTACCTGCTGGCGGAGTATTACCGGGGGCTGGAGATCGTCACCGCCGTCGTCGGTGTGCTGATCCTGCTGTCCAGCCTCGATGACCTGTTCATCGATGCCTGGTACTGGGTGCGCCAGACGTACCGCAAGCTGCTGATCCGCCGCAAGCGCTACCAGGCGCTGACGGTGGAGCAACTGCGCGCCAAGCCCGAGCAGCCGCTGGCGATCATGATCCCGGCGTGGCTGGAGTACGACGTGATCGCGCCGATGCTGGAGAACATGGTCGGCTCGCTGGACTACAAGAACTACTACATCTTCGTCGGCACCTACTGCAACGACCAGCGCACCATCGACGAGGTGGAGCGCATGCGCCGGCGCTACAAGCAGTTGATCCGCGTCGAAGTGCCCCATGACGGCCCGACCTGCAAGGCCGACTGCCTGAACTGGATCATCCAGGCGATCTTCGCCCAGGACGCGCGCATGCCCGAGCCCTTCGCCGGGATGATCCTGCACGACAGCGAAGACGTGCTGCACCGCCTGGAGCTGCACTACTTCAACTATCTGCTGCCACGCATCGACTTCATCCAGCTGCCGGTCACCTCCCTGGAGCGTGACTGGTACGAACTGGTGGCCGGCACCTACATGGATGAGTTCGCCGAATGGCACACCAAGGACCTGGTGGTGCGCGAGAGCATGTCGCGCATGGTGCCGTCGGCCGGTGTCGGCACCTGCTTCTCGCGCAAGGCACTGCTGGAGCTGTCGGCCGAGACCAACAACCAACCGTTCAACACCGACACCCTCACCGAGGACTACGATATCGGCGCACGCCTGGCGCGGCGCGGCATGAAGCAGATCTTCGGCAAGTTCCCGGTGGACTACGTGGCCAAGCGCACCACCTGGTTCGGCAACGGCAAGGAAAAGATGGTGGCCGTACACATGCCCCTGGGCGTGCGTGAGTACTTCCCCGACACCTTCCGCACCGCCTACCGGCAAAAGGCCCGCTGGACCCTGGGCATCGGCCTGCAAGGCTGGAGCCAGGTGGGCTGGGAAGGCTCGCTGGCGACCAAGTACCTGCTGTTCCGCGACCGCAAGGGCCTGATCACCTCGTTCGTCGCCATCCTCGCCTACGTGTTGCTGTTCCAGCACCTGATCTTCCTGGGGATCAGCGCCACCGGCCACTGGAAGGTGTTCTTCCCGTCGGTGTTCTCGCCCAACAGCCTGCTGCTCGACCTGATGTGGGCCAACACCCTGGCCCTGAGCCTGCGTATCCTGCAGCGCGCGTACTTCGTCGGCCGCCTGTATGGCTGGGAGCACGCCCTGCTGTCGGGGCCGCGGATGATCATCGGCAACTTCATCAATGCCATGGCCGCGGCACGCGCCTGGCGCCTGTACCTGGGCTACCTGTTCCTGGGCAAGAAGCTGGTCTGGGACAAGACCATGCATGACTTCCCCTCGGCCGACCAGTTGCACCAGCAGCGCCTGCGCCTTGGCGAACTGCTGCTGTCGTGGCGCGCCATCGACGACGACATCCTGGCCCAGGCCCTCAAGGCCCAGGCCGAAGAACACAAGCCACTGGGGCAGATCCTGCTCGAGCACGGCTACCTGGATGCGGACACGCTCAACGAAGCCATCCTGTTCCAGCAGGAAAACGGCGAGCCCGCAGCGTCCTTCCCCGAAACCAAGCCCGCTACGGCGGCGAACAAGACCCAGGCTGCCGCACTGACATGACCCCTGCTCGCCCCGCCATCCTGTTGTTCGGTGCCTGGCTTGCCTGCGCCAACCTGCCCACCACCCTGGCCGCCGAGGTGCCGCTTGAAGGCGTGGCCTGGGAACAGGCCGACCAGGCCTACCGTAGCTACCAGTCGGGGCGCTACCGCGATGCCCTGCAACAGGTGGATGCTGCCCTCAAGCTGCGCCCGGACGTGGCTCGGCTGAACCTGCTCAAGGTCTACACCCTGCAGAAGCTCGGCCGCCGTAACGAAGCCCGCCAGGCCGCGCAAAGCGCGCTCAAGCGCGGCGTGCGCGACCCCGGCCTGCAGGCGGCAGTGACCAACCTGCAACAAAATGCCCCGGCCGCCAGCGGCCCGGCCCCCTCGGCGGCTTACCAGCGTGGCTTCCCGCTGGCGACCAAGGCCTACGCGGCCTACAACGCCGGTGACATGGCCGCCGCCGAGCGCGATGGCGAGCGGGCGTTCCGCACCGACCCAAGCCAAGGTGCCTGGGCCCTGCTCTGGCTCGACAGCCTGGAGGCGCAGCAACGCTGGGCCGAGGCCGCCACCGCCGCCGGCACCGCGATCAGCCTGGGCGCCCCCAACACCAGCGACCTGGAAGCCCGCCGCCAGACCCTGAACCGGCGCATGGCCGTGCGCCCGGCCGAGCAGGCCTATCAGGCGCTGATCGCCAACCGCCCCGGCGATGCCGTGCCGCTGGCCCGCGAAGCCGTGCGCCTGGCGCCGGACATCGCCAGCCACCGCCTGCTGCTGGTGACCGTGCTGCTGCTGGACAACCAGCCCGCCGCCGCCGAGCAAGCCGCCAACCAAGCGCTCGAAGCCGATGACGAAAGCACCGTGATGCTGGTGATGCGCGGTTACCTGCGCCAGTACCAGGGCAACGCCCAGGCGGCCGGCAGCGACTTCGACAGCGCCCTGGCCCAGGACTGGCTCGACGAGGAACAACTGCGCAACGTGCGCCTGATCGCCATCGACGCGGCCTTGGCCGGCGGCGACAAAGCCCGCGCCACGGCCCTGCTTGCGCCCATGGACGCAAGCGACGAAGCCGTGGGCAAACGCCAGCAGGCCCTGGCCGACGCGCGCACCCCGGCCACCGCGCTGAACCTGAGCAACTACCCGGCGCCGCGCCAGTCGTGCCAGGACACCCCCTACGGCACCCAGTGCGAACTGCTGCCCGCCGATGCCGGCGGTGCCGCCGGCCCGGCCTCCGAGGCCTATGCCGCCTACGCCCGCCAGGATTACCAGGAAGCGATCGCCCAGGCGCGCAAGGCGGTCGAACAGGACCCGGACAACCTCGAGTTCCAGCGCCTGCTCACCACCGCCCTGGCCGCCGGCAACCCGCAGCAGGCCGCCGAAGCCGAGCAGCGCCTGAGCGACGCCATCGCCCGTACCCCAAGCGATGCCGATCTGCTGATGCAGCGCGGCTACCTGCGCATGCGTACCGCCCAGCCCGCCCGCGCCCGTGAGGACTTCCGCGCCGCCCGCGACACTGGCAAGGCACCGAAGACCGTGGTACTCGACGAGGCCTACGCGCTGTCGGCCATGGGCGAAAAACCGGCCGCCGTTCGCCAGCTCAAGCACGCCATCGACATGGATGATGCCGGCACCCTGCAGCTGGATGAACAGCAGCGCCACAACACCCGCAGCGCCATCACCGCCTATGACCGCGAATGGGGTGCCACCGTGACCGCCAGCTACCGCGGCGCGCGCCCGAGCACCACCATCGCCAACGCCGGGCAAAGCTCGGCCGGCGACTCGATCTTCAGCACCGCCGAGCTGTACTGGCGGCCCAGCCAGTTCAATGACCAGAACGGCGTGCTGGAGGTGTACGGGCGGTTGAGCAATACCCTGTGGGATGAAGGTGGCAAGTTCCGCTCCAACGGCGCGGTCGATCCCTGCACCAAGCAGGCTCTGGATGCCGGTGGAGTCAGCGATTCGCAGTCGGTGACCGGTTTCCCCAGCACCATCGGTGCCCTGGGCGTGCGCTACACCCTGTCCGACACCGGCTTCACCTTCGGCATCGAGCGGCGCTTCCTGCTGGGCAGCGCCACCCGTGAAGGCACTGCCAACCCGGGCAAGAACACCGATCGCTGCGATTTCCAGACAGCCAGCCAGGCCTCCGGCATGAACGGCGCGCTGCTGCGCTACAAACTCAAGGACAGCGCCGGCGGCTGGCTCACCTACGCCACCTATGGCTTCTACCGCGGCACCGAACTGCGTTTCGACGAGAGCAGCTGGTGGACCGTGGATGCCTATTCGCAACTGGGCTATTCGCTGGAGGACAACCCGGCCAAGTGGACGGTCTATGACGTCGATACCCGGGGCTCGCGTACCGAAGCACAGGCCCAGGCCGACGGCCGCCTGAAGCGCGAGCAGCTGTTCCTCAGCAACGAAATCCGCCTGGGCCGCAGCTACAAGCTGCTGCCAGACGTCGTGCTGTTCCCCCATGTGGTCGGGGCCGCCGACTGGATCTGGCAGAAAGACCAGGCCACCGGGCTACACGGTGCCACAGGCAGCAACGAGATCATGGCGGCGCAGCTGGAGGGCCAGAGTTTCTCCCTGACCCGCGACCAGGGCTCCTGGTCCATGGCCGCCGGCCCTGGCGTCGCCCTGCGCTACTACTTCCGCGAAGACCATTACCATACGCCCCGCTCCTACCTGGACTGGACGGCCCAATACCGCTTCGCCATTGGCGGCGGTGCCTCCGACCGGGCCGAGGGCCTGTTCATGAACCTGACTCTGTCGTATTGAGGACCCCCGCCATGCTGCCGTCTTCTGTGCTCACCCGCTCTTTCAAAGGCCTCGCCGCCAGCCTGCTGGCCGCAAGCATCGGCTTTGCCATGCCCGCCGCCCAGGCCGATGACTCGTCGATCGTGCTGCGTGGCAACGACGGCTGGCTGTTCCCTGGCTGGGGCAGCCTCACCGAGGTCGACAGCCGCGGCATCGAAGCCTCCACCGCGCTGATCAAGGACGCCCAGCAGGCCCTGGCCGCGCGCGGTGTGCAGTTGCAGGTGCTGGTGCTGCCCGACAAGACCCGCTTCTACCAGGACAAGCTGCCCGCCGGCAAAGCCCTGAGCCCTGCCGTGCAGCAGCGCTACCAGACCATCCTGGCCAGCCTGCGCAAGGCCGGCATCAGCGCCATCGACGACGAGGCCGTGCTGCGCCAGCTCAAGGACGGCGGCAAGGACGTGTTCTACCGCACCGACCAGCACTGGACCCAGGCCGCCGCCGATGCCACGGCGCAAGCCACCGCCGAGCAGGCCCGCCGCGATGTACCGGCGCTCAAGGGCAATGCCGGCAGTGGCATGCAGCTGGGCAGCGAGTTCAAGGAGCGCCGCTACGGCGACCTGGCCGAGCGCTTCCTCACCCCCGAGCAGCGCAAGCAGACCGGCCGCGAAACCTTCACCGTGCGCCGTCAGGCCGCGGCCAACGGCCTGCTCGACGACGCCCCGGCGCCGCTGCACGTGACCGGCCACAGCATGGTGCAGCCGTACTTCGGTTTCCCGCAAAAACTGTCCAACAGCATCGACCGCCCGGTGTCGGTGAACTGGAAGCCCGGCAACGTCGGCCAGTGGATCATGCTGCTGGAGTACCTGGAGTCGGCCGACTTCAAGCGCAACCCGCCGCAAGTGCTGGTGTGGCAGATGTTCGAGCCCACCTACGCCCAGGGCCCCCAGGCCAGCGGCCTGTGGGACAACGCCTCGATCATGAGCGCCGACAGCTGGCGCCAGCGCCTGCGCGCCGCTGCCGGAAAGTGAGCCATGGCTGAACAGGCGAGCCCCGTCACCCCTTCGCACCGTGGCTACACCGCCGCGGTGATCGGCCTGTTGCTGCTGGCCCAGGCCTGTGGCCTGTGGCTGCTGTTCAACAGCAAGCTCGATGCTGCGCAGCTGCAGCCGGCAGCCTGGTTCGACGGCGAGGCCGGCAAGGCCCTGGGTGATGCGTTGCAACCCGAACTGCAGAAGAACGCCGACACCCTGAGCGCGGCGGTGCGCTATCGCCTGCTCGGCGACTTGGGCGACCAGGTGGTACAGGGTTGCCCCGGCTGGCTGTTCTACCGCGACGGCCTGCGCGCCCAGGCCGGTGTAAAAGGCGCCTATGAAGCGCGCCTGCGGTTGATGCAGCACTGGGTCGGGCAACTGCGCAGCCAGGGCCTGCAGGTGCTGCTGGTGGCCGTGCCGGACAAATCCCGTATCGAAAGCCAGGCCCTCTGCGGCCTGCAGCAGTCGCCGCAACTGCAGGCGCGCCTGGGCCAGTGGCAAGCCAGCCTGGCCAGCCAGGGCGTGCCCTATGCCGACCTCGGTGCGGCCTTGGCCCACGGCCCGCAAACCCCGCCGCAGTTCTTCCGCACCGATGTGCACCTCAATGCCGACGGCGCCCAGCGCGCCGCCGATGCCGTGGCCGCCAGCGCCCTGACGCTGCTCGATGGCAAGCGCGACCAGCTGTTCACCAGCTCCCAGGTTGGCGCCGCGCAACCGCGCATGGGCGACCTGATCGTGCTGGCGGGCCTTGAGCACGCCGCCAGCGCCTGGCGCCCGGCCGTGGAAGACGAACACCCGCAGCAGATCCAGGTGCAGCGCGGTGGCGGCCTGCTCGACGACACCCCGCCGGTGCAGGTGCTGCTGGCGGGCAGTTCCAACGGCCGGCGCAGCGCCTTTGCCGAACGCCTGGGCCGCAACCTTGGCCAGCAGGTGTGGAACCAGAGCCTGGACGGCGGCCAGTTCAGCGGTGCGCTGCTGGCCGCGCTGGGCAAGCGTGAGCGCTGGCCGGCCAGCCTCAAGCTGGTGATCTGGGAATTCTCCGAAAGCGCCCTGTCGCTGCCATTGACCGCCGACGAGCGCGCCGTGCTGGCAACGCTACCTGAACCGCAGGCCGACCATGCTCTTTAACTCCTACCTGTTCCTGCTGCTGTTCCTGCCGCTGACCCTGGCCGCCCACTACCTGATCGCCGCCCGCAGCCTGCGCGGCGCCGCGCTGTGGCTGTGCGTGACCTCGATCGTGTTCTACGGCTGGTGGAACCCGCAGTTCGTGCTGCTGCTGATCGGCTCGATCGCCTTCAACTACCTGGTCAGCCTGGCCATCCTCGGCACGGCCGGGCGCTCGCGCCTGCAACTGCTGATCACCACGGCCGGGGTCGGCGCCGACATTGCGCTGCTGTTCCACTACAAGTACTTCGTCACCCTGGTGAACTTCGCCCAGGACTGGGGCCTGGCCGGCACCCGCCTGGACGACATCATCCTGCCCCTGGGCATTTCGTTCTTCACCTTCACCCAGATCGGCTTCCTGCTCGACTGCCGCGCCGGCATCGTCAAGGAACGCAGCCTGCTCAGCTATGTGCTGTTCGTGACCTTCTTCCCGCACCTGATCGCCGGGCCGATCCTGCACCACAAGGAAATGATGCCGCAGTTCGCCCAGCCGGATAACTACCGGTTCCGCGCCGAGAACCTGAGCGTTGGCGGCATGCTGTTCGTCATCGGCCTGGCCAAGAAGGTGCTGCTGGCCGACCCGATCGCGCCCTATGCCGACGCCGGCTTCGCCGACCCTGGCAGCCTCGGGTTCTGGGCGGCGTGGGGCACCGGCATCGCCTACGCACTGCAGCTGTACTTCGACTTCTCCGGCTATTCGGACATGGCCCTGGGCCTGGCCAAGATGTTCGGCATTCGCTTCCCGCTGAACTTCAACTCGCCGTACAAGGCCAGCAACATCATCGATTTCTGGGCCCGCTGGCACATGACCCTGACCCGCTACCTGACCGCCTACCTGTATTACCCGGTGGCCATGGCAGTGTCGGAATGGCGCGGCAAGCGCGGGCTGCCGGTCGGCACCCAGGGCGCGGCAACGCCGGGCGGCTTCGCCGCGGCGATCATCCTGCCGACCACCTTCACCATGGGCCTGGCGGGCATCTGGCACGGCGCCGGCCTGCAATTCTTGATCTTCGGCCTGCTGCATGCCGCCTATCTGTCGATCAACCATGCCTGGCGCATCTTCGTGGTCGGGCGCAACAGCAAGGCCACGCAGCACCCGCTGAAAGTGGCGGGCTACGTGCTGCTGACCTTCGCTGCGGTGATCATTGCCCAGGCTTTCTTCCGCGCCGAGTCCACCCATGATGCGGTGTTGCTGATCGAGGGCATGTTCGGCCTGCGTGGCCTGGGCAGCCTGCCCGAGGTACTGTACCCGGCCGGTATCGCCTGGGGTGACGCCTGGCGCCTGCTGGTGGGCCGCCACCTGGAGGCGCTGCACGTACTGGCAGTGCTGGCCGTGGCCTGGTTCCTGCCCAACTCGCAACAGATCATGGGCGGCTTCTCGCCGTCCCTGGCCCGCGCGCAGCTCGACGGCCCGGCCGCGCTGCGCTGGGCGCCGACCCTCAAATGGCTGCTGATCATGGCGCTGCTGCTGGCGCTGTGCCTGATGAACCTGCACAAGGAAGCACGCTTCCTGTACTTCCAATTCTGAATCCATGGAGTGATTGACATGAGCGAACAAGCCCTCAAGCAACAACTGGCCGAAATCATCGAAAACGTGGTCGGCACCCCGGTGGCCCACGACGACCTGCTGATCGAGTCCGGCCTGGTCGATTCGATGACCGCGGTGGACATCGTCATGGCGGTGAAGAATGCGTTCGGCGTCAAAGTGCCGGCCACCGAGATCGACGAGCACCTGGAGTCGCTCGACGCCCTCGCCGCCTTCGTTCAGAACAACCGCTGAGCCTGCACAGGCCACCGCCCAGGAGAGTGCCGGATGCACTTCGATTTCGACCGCTGTGAGTTCGCCGACTGCCACCAGGGCGCCGACGCCCCTGCCCTGCGCGACGCCCATCGGGTAATGGACTGGGCCAGCCTGCAGCTGGCCGTCGAGGCCTGGACCCTGCGTGCCCGCGCGCAGGGCGTACTGCCCGGCACCGCGCTGGTACTCAGCGGCCACAAGCAGATCGAATTCGTCGTGGCCATGCTCGGCTGCCTGCGCCTGGGCGTGACCTATGTGCCGCTGGACAGCATCAACCCGCCGCAACGCCTGCAGCGCATCATCGAGCTGGTGGGCGCCGGGTATTGCTACGACGCCGAACAGGACCAGTTCCGCGCAGGCCGGGACTGCGCCGCACCACTGGCCGAGGCGGGCCTGGCCTACGTCATGTTCACCTCCGGCAGCACCGGCGACCCGAAAGGCGTGCAGATCGGCCGCGACAGCCTGGCGCTGTTCGCCGGCTGGATCCGCGACTGCCTGGCCCTGGGCGAACGGCCACGGTTCATGAACCAGATGCTGTTCAGCTTCGACTTCTCGCTGTTCGACCTGTGCGGGGCGTTGGCCCTGGGTGGCCAGTGCGTGCTGTGCCCGCGCGAGGTGATCGGCGACCCCGAGGGTTTTGTCGACTACCTGGCCGACAGCCAGGTACAGGTATGGGCCTCGACGCCGTCCTTCGTTCGTCAGCAGTTGCTCAACGACGCCTTCGACGCCCAGCACCTGCCTGCCTTGCGGGTGTTCGTGTTCGGTGCCGAGTCGCTGACCCCGACTTTGGCCAACCAGCTGTGGGAGCGCTTCCCCGAGGCGCGGATCATCAACTCCTACGGGCCGACCGAAGCCACCTGCTCAACCACCTGGATCGAAATCCTGCCGCCGCTGGAGAACGCTGGCCAGCCGCTGTCCATCGGCCGGGCCAAGCCCTATGCCGAGCTGTTCCTCGACGACGGCGAGCTGTGCATTGCCGGTGACCACGTGATGCGTGGCTACCTCAATCGCCCGGACCTCAGCGAGGCCGTGCTGTTCCAGCACAACGGCAAGCGCGCCTACCGCAGCGGCGACCTGGCCGAGATCGACGCGCAAGGCCGGGTGTTCTTCCATGGTCGGCGCGACGACCAGATCAAGCTCAATGGCTACCGCATCGAGCTGGGCGAAGTGGACGCCGGGCTGGCCAGCCTGCCAGGGGTCGACAGCGCCGCCACCATTGCCCTGCGCCGCCCCGACGGTGCACTGGTGCGCATGGTCGGTTTCATCGAAACCCCCGGGCACCTGCCGGCGGCCACCCTGGGCCCGTTGCCCGAGGCCCTGGCCGACTGGAAACAACGGCTGGCTGGCAGCCTGCCGTCCTATATGATCCCGTCCGAACTGCTGGCCTGCGGCCGCTTCCCCGGCACCCTGTCCGACAAGGTCGACCGCAAGCGCCTGGCCGAGCTGTACCAGCAAGCCCGGGTAAAACGCCCCAAGGAGACTGTATGAAAGCCCTCGCCCTGCTCACAGGCGCCCTGCTGCTGTGCAGCGCACTGCCCACCGTCGCCCAGGCCGAGGGCAAGCTGGCGCAGCTGTATGCGCCGCGTCCACCGGCTGGCTCGGCGTTCGTTCGCGTGCTGCAGCCAGCAGCGGGCGGCGCGCAGGTGCAAGTCGGGCATAACCCGGCGCAGCAGCTGGCGGCCGGCCAGCTGGCCAGCAGCTACAACGTGGTCAAAGGCGGCGAGCCGTTCACCGTGCTGATTGCCGGCAAGAGCGCCGGCACCCTCAGCGTGGCCGCCGACAGCTACCAGAGCCTGGTGCTGCACGATGGCAAGCTGCTGGTGCTGGACGACAGCGCCGCCAGCGACGACGCCTTGAAGGCCGAGTTGCGGTTCTACAACCTGGCCAGTGACTGCCCCGCCGGCCAGTTGCAGGTACAGGCCGGCCCGACCCTGTTCGCCGACGTGCCCCCGCAGACCAGCCAGGCGCGGGCGATCAACCCGGTGAGCGCCACCTTGACCGCCGGCTGCGGCGCGGCCCAGGCCAAGCCACTGCCCTTGCCACAGCTGCAACCGGGCGACCACTACGCGCTGTTCCTCACTGGCAGTGCCGAACAACCGGTGCTGCGCGGCGAGCTCAGCAGCACTGCACCCTACACCCGGTAAACCGCCATGCGCCCATTCTTTCGTGACGATCACCTGCTGTTTCGCGACCAGGTCCGGCGGTTTGTCGAAGAACGCATCCTGCCCCACTACGCCGACTGGGAACGTGAGGGCATAACGCCCACCGCGCTCTGGCGCGATGCCGGTGCCCAAGGCCTGCTGTGCCCGGCGCTGCCCGACCCCTATGGCGCCGGTGGTGACTTCGGCCATGCCGTGGTGGTGATCGAGGAGCTGGCCCGGGCCAACTGCCTGGGCATCGGCTTTTCGATCCATTCCGACATGGTCGCGCCCTACCTGTACAACCTCGGCACCCCGGCACAGCAAGACCGCTGGTTGCCGGCCATGGCCGCCGGCGAACTGATCGGCGCCATCGCCATGACCGAACCCGGCGCCGGCAGCGACCTCAAGGCCATACGCTGTCGTGCCCGGCGTGACGGCGAGCACTATGTGCTCAATGGCCAGAAGACCTTCATCACCAACGGCGTCAACGCCGGCCTGATCATCGTGGTCGCCAGCACCGAGCCCGACCTGGGCGCCCGCGGCCTGTCGCTGTTCTGTGTCGAAGCGGGCCTGGCGGGCCTGAGCAAGGGCCCGGCCATGGCCAAGATCGGCCAGCATGCCCAGGACACCTGCGAGCTGTTCTTCGACGAGCTGCGAGTGCCCGCCGACTGCCTCTTGGGCGAGGAAAACGCAGGCTTCGAATACCTGGGTCGCGAGCTTGCCCGCGAGCGCCTGGCCATCGCCCTGCGCGCCGCCGCCCATGCCGAGGGCATGCTCGAGCAGACCCTGGCCTATACCCGCGAACGCAAGGTATTCGGCAAGCGGGTCAGCGACCACCAGCACAACCGCTTCATTCTGGCCGATGCCCGTTCGCGGCTGACCATGCTGCGGGTGTTCCTCGACGACTGCGCACGGCAGCTGATCGAGGGCAGCCTGGACCCGGTGGTAGCGGCCATGGCCAAGCTCAATGCCAGCGAAATCCAGGGCCAGATCCTCGACCAGCTGCTGCAGCTGCACGGTGGTTATGGCTACAGCAGCGAGTACGGCATCGGCCGCGCCTGGGCCGATGCCCGGGCGCTGCGTATCTTCGGTGGCACCAGCGAGATCATGCGCGAGATCATCGGGCGCAGCCTCTGATTCAGCCGCGCAGCCAATCCTCACGCAGCCTGCGGGCGCGCGGGTCATCCCCCAGCGCCCACGGGTCGAGGGCAAACGCCACGACCTGCTCGGCGCCCGTGGTGCGGGCCCACTCCAACTGCCGCTGTACCCGGGCGTAATCCGCCGAGCGGGCCTTGAAGTCGGTGCCGTCGTTTTTTTCCGACGGCAACTGCTCGAACAACTCCACGACCACATCGAATGGCACCTTGCGCCGGCGCAGCTCCAGCAGCAGTGGTTCGATGGCCTGCAGGTTGGCCCAGCCGGCCACACCGACGCCATCCTGCACCACTGGCCGCAGCGCGGTGGTGTCGAGCAGCGTGCGCCATAGCTGCAGCAGCGAACCCTCGGTGGGCAGCACGCTGTGGTAGGTGGAAATCGACGGGATACGGTCGCTGTGCTGCCGGGTGCTGTCAGACATCGCCGCCAACCAGCCGGCCAGGCGCTGCTGGCTGTCGGCGCTGGCCCAGTGGTACTGCTCCAGTTCGTAGGGGATGTACCAGCCGGCAAAGGCGCGGTGCTGCGGCCAGGGCGCAGCAGCCATGTAGCCCTGCGCCTCGCCCAGGGCCTTGGCGAAGAACTGCGCCTGCCCCTGCGCGTCTGCCGACAGCGCCTGCCACCAGGCGTTGTCGAACGGCAGCCCGACTTGTACCTGCATGCCCTCGTCATGGGCGATGTCGAAGACGTTGCGCAGCATGTCCTCGGGGATCATCCACGGCGATTGCCCGCCGATCAGCCCGACCCACTGCAGCGTCACCGTGCGGCAGCCCATGTCGGCCATGGCCGCCAGGCGCTGGCGCCATTGCTGCGGGTTGAGGTCGGCGTGGCTCTTCCACAGTTGCAGGAAGCTGCCCTGCAGGCCGCTGGAGCGTGTGCAGCCCGGCAGGCTGGCGAGGATGGGTGCGGTGGCCAGCAGGCACAGCAGGCTGCGGCGGCTGAGGGTGGGAGCGGAAATGGTGAGGTCCTTTTCTGACGTGGTGCTGGAACGCAGCAGCCTACCTTAAATCGTCACCGCTGGCTGGCGCTGTGATGCGGGTCAAGACGTCTGTGCGCTTGTAATTTTTCCGTGATTGAACAGCCACGCAGTGGCGTCATCCCGTGTGGAGCACATTTGTACTCCCTGCGCGTGAGCAGTCGTCGAGTTCGCCCAACTGCCAATACCCAGGACTGCTGCGTTAGCACATATATATATTAACTACCTGAACGAAACCTGAAGCATTTTAAACTTAAACAAAATTACATGTTCATTCATGAAACCTTACGATCTTTCACACTTATTAAAATTGTTTCACACAAACACCTACACCTCTCCCATTTGCGTGATTGAAAAGTCAAACCTTGGCGTGGACAATAGCCGCTAGCGCGCTGCACGCCATGCCCTGCAAGCCTTTCGGCGGCGCACGCATTTATTCGACGATTATTCTGACTCGCTTTTAAAGTTGCCTATACACCCTGCCATGCTGGCGCACCAACTTATTACCTACACCGTATTCACATTACGTTGACATTGCATCACTTCAAATGCGCGTCACCCTATCCCCCGAGGTAAACCATGAACGCAATTAACCACGGTGAAGTTTTCACCGCCGCCGATTCGAGCGAGCACATCCTGTTGACCGGCGCCACGGGTTTCCTCGGTGGGTCGGTCGCCGCCCAGCTGATTGCCGACGGCCAGGGCCCCACCCTCGCCTTCCTGGTACGCGGTGACACGCCCGCGCAAGGCCTCGAACGCCTGCGCGCCAACCTGCGCCAACATGGCGTCAGCCAGGCCGACTGCCTGGCACTGGAAGAATCGCAGATTCTCTGCGGCGATCTGCTCGACACCTCCTGGCTGGCCGGGCAAACCCCGCGCCTGATGCAGTTCGACCGGGTGATCAACTGCGCCGCCGTGGCCTCGTTCTCGAAGAACCCGACCATCTGGCCAGTCAATGTCGAGGGCACCTACGCCTTCGCCGACGTGCTCAGCCGCTCCGCGCGCCTGAAGCGCTTCCTGCATGTCGGCACGGCGATGAGCTGCGGCCCGCAGCGCGAGTCGCCGATCAGCGAGTCGTGGGAGTTCCCCGAGGCCGAGCAGCAACTGGTGGACTACACCGCCTCGAAGGCCGAAATCGAGCGGCGCATGCGCGAAGAACTGCCAGGCCTGCCGCTGGTGGTGGCGCGCCCGTCCATCGTGGTCGGCCACAGCAGCCTGGGCTGCCAGGCGTCGGGCAGCATCTTCTGGGTGTTCCGCATGGGCTTTGCCCTGGAGAGTTTCACCTGCGGGCTCGACGAGCAGATCGACGTGGTCCCGGTGGACTACTGCGCCGAGGCGCTGATCGGCCTGGCACGCAAGCCCCAGCTCAACCACGACCTGTACCACATCTCCGCCGGCCACAGCTCGGCCTGCACCTTCGCCGAGATCGACCAGGCGTTTGCCCAGGCCAACGGTGCCGAGCCGGTTGGCGAGCGTTATCGCAAGGTCGATGTGGACGACCTCAAGTCCCTGGCTGGCAGCTTCGCCACGCGCATCGGCCCGGCCAACCCGCGCCTGGTACTGCGCGCGCTGCGCTTGTACAGCGGTTTTGCTGATCTGAACTACCTGTTCGACAACAGCCGGTTGCTGGAAGAAGGCATCGCTGTGCCGCCGCGCTTCACTGATTACCTGGACGTGTGCGTCAGGTCGTCCAATGGGGTGAGCATTGCCACCCAGATGCAGGCGGATTTCAAGTAGCTATGTGTTCGCCTTCAGGCGTTCTGCGCCTGTGAGATCGAGCGCCGCCCGCGCGGCGCATCGCTGGCAAGCCAGCTCCCACATCTGTTTCGGGCCAGTTACTCCTGCAGGTTCATCACTGTCCGCCTTGTTGGTACGACGCGGTTTCAGTGTGGGCGTTGCCGCCGCCCCACATGACTCAAGGCATGCGCCAAGGCAGGCGCCGGTACTTTCACAGGAATAATTGGCCCGAAACAAACTGTGGGAGCTGGCTTGCCAGCGATGCGCCGCGCGGGCGGCGCTCGATCTCAAGAGCGCTGCAGCAATACCGGCGAGCACATGGTGTGCCTTACCCCAATCTCCAGTCCGCCACCCTCTAGTCATATCTCGCATTTTTTTCACATCCGCCTCACCGTCTCCCAACATTCGCCTGCTTAAAGTGCCGCCACTCGCGATGCCTGTGGCCCAGTGCCGCTGCATCCAACATTGCTCACCCTCGGAGTGACTGCATGCTGCAAGGCACCCTCGTCAAACCCTCCTCCCTGAAGCCACCCCGGCGCCTTCGGCTCTCCCCCAGGGCATTGCTTGCCGGCCTGTGCGTGGCGTTAGCCCTGACTGCGGGCGTGTCTTTTGCCTCACGCACTCAGGTACGCGACCTCGGCAGCGAGCGACAAATGAGCCGCAGCGGTACCTATGCAGCCTGGGCCAAGGGCTCGGCCATCGTCCTGGTGCGTCACGCCGAACGCTGCGACCGCTCCCATGCCGCCTGCCTGAGCGACCCCGCCGGCATCACCGAGGACGGCAGCCGCGCCGCTGTCGGTGTGGGCCTTGGGCTCGAGCGCCTGGGGCTGCAGGACAGCGATATCCTGGCCAGCCCCGAGGTGCGTACGCGGCAGACGGCAGGTTTCATGTTCGGCAAGAACATCACCACCCAGGACTGGCTGGCTCGTTGCGATGCGACCTTCGCCAGCGCGGTGTTCGACCACAAGCGGCCCGGCCATAACCTGGTGCTGGTGACCCACAGTGGCTGCATCGACCAGCTCGAGCGGCAACTGGGCGTAGCCGGCGGCGAACGCAGCAGCGGTTATGCAAGTGCCTTGTTCCTGTCGCTCGACAGTGCCGGCAAACCACAGCTTCTTGGCCAGATGAACGCCACCCAGTGGCGCAACCTGGCCCCTGGCAAAGGGGTGTGACCATGCAGCTTTCCACGCGCACGCGCTTCTACCTCAACAACCTGGCCTTCCCCCTGTTGCTGGCGGTACTGGTGTTCGTGCTGTTCGACCTGACCGAGCTGGACCGCTGGATCAGCAACCTGCTGCTGGATGCCAACGGGCAGTTCGTGTTCGCGCACAACGCGCTGTTCGAGAAACTCACCCACAAGTGGCCGCGAATCCTGCCGGACTGGACGGGTGAACTGGCGGTGATCGGGGTGCTGCTGTCGCTGCTGTGGCCGCTGGCCTCGCGCTCGGCCCGTGCCACCGGCTTGCTGGAGGCGGTGCGCATCGCCCCGGTGATGCGCTGGAGCACCCGCTATCGCCGCGACCTGTGGTTCGTGGTGGTCGCGTTCGGCCTGTGCACCATGGTCATCCACTACCTCAAGAGCCACACCGGGGTGTACTGCCCGGTGGAAACCACGCTGTATGGCGGCACCGAGGCGCGCTACGAATGGTTCGACCAGTTCAACGGGCTGGACCGCGCCGGCCCCGGCCGTTGCTGGCCCGGCGGCCACGCCTCCAGCGGTTTCACCCTGCTGGCCCTGTACTTCATCGCCCTGCGCCACCGCTGGTTGCATGCGCGCAAGTTGCTGGTGGCGATCCTGCTGGTGGGCATGTTCTACGGCACCACCCGCGTGCTGCAGGGCTGGCACTACATGTCACATACCTTCTGGGCCGGCATTTTCGTCTGGCTGACCAGTTGGAGCACCGCGCTGCTGTTCTATGGTCGCCCGGCCTTGCAGGCAGCGCCGCAGGCAAGGCTCAGTAATCGCCCCGCTTGCGAAACGCCCAGCGCCCTGCAATCAACGTAAAGGTCACCACCAGCGCCACCAGTACCCAGAAGCCGTGGGGGTCGTCCGACAGCGGCACGCCCCCGACGTTCATGCCGAAAAAGCCGGCGATGATATTGATCGGCAGTGCCAGCACGGTGACCACGGTGAGGGTGAACAGGGTGCGGTTGTTCTCTTCGGTGAGCTTGGCGGCAATCTCTTCCTGCAGCAGCTTGATCCGCTCGACCAGGCTGGTGAGGTCGCTGATGATCACCGAAAACTCTTCAGTAGAGGCCCGCAACTGGCGGATGTCCTCTTCGTGCAACCACTCGGGCGGGCGGTTCAGCAGCCGCAGCAGCGAGCCCGGCTCCAGTGCCAGCAGGCGCTGCAGGCGTACCAGCACGCGGCGCAGGCTGCCCAGCTCGGCGCGGTTGTCGCTCAGGCGCAGCGACAGCAACTGGTCCTCGATGCGGTCGATCTTCAAGGTGGTTTCGCGCAGCACCCGGGTCAGCAGGTCGCCCTGATCGCGCACCAGGTGCACCAGCAACTCCACCGTCGAACCGAAACCCTCGCCGCGCTTTACCGATGAGCGCAGCTCGTCCACCGAGTGCAGCGGCTGCAAGCGTGCGCTCACCAGCAAGCGGCTGCGGGCACAGGCCCACAGGGTGGAAACGTCGGACGACATCACGCCATAGCTGAACACCAGGTCGTTGACCACCGCCAGCAAGGCACTGTCGGTGTGTTCGATACGCGTGGAGCGCGACCCTTCGCGCAGGGTTTCGAAAAAGGTTTCGGGCAGGTCCAGGTGGCTCTTCATCCAGCGCTCGCAGGCGGCGTGGGCAAGGTTCAGGTGCAGCCAGAGGAACTGCTCGTCGGCTGGCGCCTGCAAATGTGCCAGGGCCTGTGCCGAGTCAAGCTCGCGGCCGGGCTGGCCCGGGCGGAACAGATACGCATAGAGCAAGCCGTGCAGGTCGGTTTCGGGGTTTTGCGAATTGGCGGGGAGCATGCGGCGGAGCGACCTCGGCGAGTCCCGGGTAAGAGAGGGTCATATTAGGTAACGTCACATGACAGTCGCGTGACGTTTTCGCTCAAGGCCTCGCCCGCTGTAGCCGGCTGCCATGGAACTGGCACGCCCGTCACAACTGGCATGCGGTATGCCAAAAATTCTGGTAATGGGAATTGTTACCAGATAATATCGCGACGCTTTAACACCCTCTCCCGTGCCCCCTCTCCAGGACCTGAACCCATGCGTTACAGGATTGTGTCGCTGTGCCTGCTCCACGCCGCTCCGATGTTTAGCTGGGCCGCGCCAGCGCCGCTCGAAACCAGCACCGGCATTCAGCTTGAAGCCGTGAACATCAATGCCGATGCCGCCGACTACGAGCGGGCCGACGGCCCGGTCGAAGGTTACCGCGCCACCCGTTCGGCCAGCGCCACCCGCACCGACACTGCCGTGCACGAAACCCCACAGTCGGTCAGCGTGGTGCCCAAGGATGTGCTGGAAGACACCGGCGCCACCCGCCTGCAGGACGCCCTCGACTACGCCGGCGGCATTGGCCGGGCCAACAACTTCGGCGGCCAGGGCCTGACCACCTTCACCGTGCGCGGCTTCACCACGGGAGAGTTCTACCGCAACGGCTTCCCAATCAACCGCGGCTACCCCAACGCCCCGGACGCCAACACCGTGGAACGCCTGGAGGTGCTGCGCGGCCCCGCTACCGCCCTGTACGGCCGTGGCGATCCCGGTGGCACCTTCAACGTGGTCAGCAAACAACCCTTGCCCGAATCCAAGGTCACCCTGGGCAGCCAGCTCGACGACCAAGGCATGCACCGCGCAACCCTCGACGCCACCGGCCCGCTGAGCCAGGACGGCAGCCTGGCCTACCGCCTCAATGTGCTTGGCGAGGGCGGCGAGAGCTTCCGTGACGACGTCCAGAGCGAGCGTTACGACGTGGCCCCGGTACTCAGCTGGCAGGTCAACGACAGCACCAAAATCGTCTTCGAAGGCGATTTCATGCGTAACAACCACCCCCTCGACCGTGGCCTGACCCGCTACGGCACCCAGACCGGCAGCGCCTCGCGCGACACCTACATCTGGGAAAAAGGCAGCGACAACCTGCTGCACAACGACAACAACATGGCCCAGCTGCGCTTCGAGCACCTGCTCAACGACAACTGGACCCTGGCCGGCGGCATGCAGTGGCTCGACGGCACCCTGCAGGGCAACGCCGTGGAAGCCAACAAGGCACCGGCCGACGGCCACACCCTGCAGCGCAACTTCAACTACCGCAAGCTGGAGTGGACCGACCGCGACTACCAGCTCAACCTCACCGGCCACTTCGACACCGGCGCGTTCAGCCACACCCTGCTGACCGGCATCGAGTACGAAGACTATGACTATCGCTCGATCATCCAGCGCTCGTCGGCCGACGACGGCACTTACCCGATCGATATCTACCACCCGGTGCTGGGCCAGCCGCGCCCTGCCCTGACCCGCACCACCACTCACGATCAGGAAAACCTCAAGACCTGGGCCTGGTTCGTCCAGGACCAGGTGGCCCTGACCGAGCGCCTGAAGGCACTGGCGGGTGTGCGCCTGGAGCGATTCGAGCATGACTACGACAACTACCTGCCTGGCGCCAAGGGCTGGCAGGCGGCCGACAATGCCGTCACCCCGCGTTTCGGCCTGCTCTACGACCTGACCGACACGGTTGCCGTCTACGCCAACACAGCGCGCTCGTTCAAGCCCAATACCGGTTCCAGCCGCCAGGGCGACGGCTTCGATCCGGAAAAAGGCAAGTCGTACGAACTGGGGATGAAGTGGGAGGCATTGGAGCGCCAGTTGAGCGTCGACGCGGCGATCTACCACATCGTCAAGGAAAACGTGCTGACCCGCGACCCGGCCGACCCCAACTACAGCCTGGCCGCCGGCGAAGTGCGCAGCCGCGGCCTGGACCTCAACGTGGCCGGCAACATCACCCCTGAGTGGCGGGTGATCGGCGGTTATGCCTACGTCGATGCCGAAGTGACCAAGGACAACCGCCTGCCCAGCGGCACGCGCCTGGCCAACATCCCGCGCAACAGTTTCAGCCTGCTCAATACCTATGAATTCCAGGATGGTCTGGCCAAAGGACTAGGGCTTGGTGTGGGGCTCAAGTATGTGGATGACCGCAATGGCCAGACCGAGGCGGTGACTTACACCATGGAGCAGTACAGCGTGGTTGACCTGCTCAGCTACTACAAGGTCAACGAGCATGTGCGCCTGAATTTGGATGTGAAGAACGTGTTCAACAAGGGGTATGACGAAGGGGCGTTCAATACCTATGCGTATCCTGGTGCGCCGCGCACGGTGCAGGCTGGGGTTGCGTACACCTTCTAAAGGCTTGCGGTTGGGCTTGCAGGTGTCCGCCGCAAGAGTTGCAGCGCCTATCAGATCGAGCGCCGCCCGCGCGGCGCATCGCTGGCAAGCCAGCTCCCACATCTGTTTCGGGCCAGTCACTCCTGTGATTTCACCACTGTCCGCCTTGTTGGTTCGACTCGGTATTGAAGTGGGCACCACTGGCGCCTCGCCCGGCTTGAGACATGCACCAAGGCGGGCAGCGGTACCCTCACAGGCATAATTGGCCCGAAACAAATGTGGGAGCTGGCTTGCCAGCGATGCGCCGCGCGGGCGGCGCTCGATCTTGAGAGCGCTGCAAAGCTGTCGCCAAGCACCTGCTGGCCCCCACTCGGTATCAGTCAGAAACCCTCGAAACACCGCCCCTGACAACCGGTACTTGTAACTGCGTATTACAAACTAAGCTCAACTATCAAAGCGGCAATAGCCGCGCCACGGGCCATCGGCCTTCGAAGGATCGTGCTCCAGGACCCTGCCAGAAGACTGGCGAGCCGCCACTCCGGCGGCCGAGGTCCACCGGCTGTGGCCTTCCCTGCAAGCAAACGCAGGCAACGCTGAGCGGAGATCACTATGCAGTTGAAAAAAATCGTGTGGATGCTGGCCATCGGCGGCGTGCTCTCGGCATCGTCCGTGCTGCTGCCGGACAACCTGGGCGCATTTTCAAGCGCCATGGCGAAGGACGGTGGTGGCGGAGGTGGAGGTGGAGGCCATGGAGGTGGCGGTGGAGGCCATGGAGGTGGCGGTGGCGGTGGCGGCCATGGTGGAGGGGGTAGTGGCGGCGGTGGGCATGGCGGCAGTGGCGGCGGCCACGGCAGCGGTAGTGGCGGTGGCAGCGGTGGCTCAGGCCATGGCGGCTCGGCAGGCGGCCATGGCGCCGACGATGGTGGTAACCATGACGCCGGTGGCCTGCACGGTGTCGGCCATGGCGCCGATGACGGTGCCAACCATGACGCCGGCGAAGCCCATGGTGTCGGCCACGGCGCGGACGACGGGGCCAACCATGATGCCGGCGAAGCCCACGGCGTCGGCCACGGTGCCGACGACGGCGCCAATCACGATGTAGGTGACGACCGCGGCGGCACCTGACGCCTGGCACTCCTCGCACAGGTGTCTGTACGGCACCTGTGCGGCTTCTCCCGCCACGCCTGGCATGCTAGCCTCCCCGCGCCCCGCGCCTGCGGGGCAGGATAGCCGTCATGTCAAGGAGTCAGGCAATGGACCTGCAGTTTCTGGGCACCTCCTCCGGTGTGCCCACCAAGGCCCGCAACGTCAGCGCCACCGCTGTCATCGAATCCACCGGCCACGGCTGGTACCTGGTCGATTGCGGCGAGGGTACCCAGCACCAGCTGCTGCACAGCCCGCTTTCCATGCGAGACCTGCGCGGGATCTTCATCACCCACGTGCATGGCGACCACTGCTTCGGCCTGCCCGGCCTGTTGGCCAGCGCCGGCATGAGCGGGCGCCAGGAGCCGTTGCCGCTGGTCCTGCCCGACGCCCTGCTTGGCTGGGTGCGCCAGAGCCTGGCGGTGAGCGAGACCTTCCTGCCGTTCGAATTGCAGCTGCAGGCGCTGGAAACCTTCAAAGGTTTCAGCGCCGGCAATGTCGAGGTGAGCACGATCGAGCTGTCGCACCGCGTGCCCTCCTGGGGCTACGTGTTCGATGAGCGCGACCCCGCACCGCGGCTGGATACCGCCCGCCTTAAGGCCGACGGTATCCCGGCCGGGCCGCTATGGGGGCAACTGGCCCATGGCCTGGCCGTCACCCATGAGGGCCGCACCCTCGAGCCCCGTGATTACCTGCAACCCACGCGCCCCCCGCAACGGATCATCGTCTGCGGTGACAACGACCGCCCCGAGCTGCTTGCCGAACTGGCCCAGGGCGTCGATGTGCTGGTACACGAAGCCACCTTCACCCAGCCGGTGGTCGAGCGCAGCCAGACCAGCTTCGGCCACAGCACGGCAGCGCAGGTGGCGCGTTTTGCCGAGGCTGCGGGTGTGAAGAACCTGGTGCTGACCCACTTCAGTGCCCGCTACCAGCCCACGGCCAACGGCCGTGGCAACTCGATCGCCGAAGTGCGCGAGGAAGCAATGGCGCACTACAGCGGCCACCTGACCCTGGCGCAGGACCTGCAGCGCTACCACCTGGGGCGTGACGGGCGCCTTGAAGCGCTGGACAGGGCCTGAGGCCAGCCCAGGCCCCTGCTTCAGTAGCGCTCGCCGACCATCTTGAACGGGTACGGCTGCGACTTGTACTTGCCGATCTTGCCGCGCTTGGGCAGCTCGATCTTCTGCTTGTGGCTGAGGTCCTTGTACGGGACCTGCTGCAGCAGGTGACTGATGATGTTCAGCCGCGCCTTGCGCTTGTCCTCGGAGCGGGCCATGAACCACGGTGCCCAGGACGAGTCGGAGGCGGCGAACATGTCGTCGCGGGCGCGGGTGTAGTCGTCCCAACGGTTGTACGACTTCAGGTCCATGGGCGACAGCTTCCACAGCTTGCGGCCGTCGTCGATGCGGTCCTGCAGGCGGCGGGTCTGCTCTTCGGCGCTGACCTCCAGCCAGTACTTGAGCAGGATGATCCCCGACTCGACCATCATCCGCTCGAACATCGGCACCACGGTCAGAAACTTGTGTGACTGCTCATCCGTGCAAAAGCCCATTACCCGCTCGACACCGGCGCGGTTGTACCAGCTGCGATCGAAGATCACCACTTCACCGGCGGCCGGCAAATGGGTGAGGTAACGCTGGGCGTAGATCTGGGTCTTCTCGCGTTCGGTCGGCGCTGGCAGCGCCACTACGCGGAACACCCGAGGGCTGACGCGCTCGGTGATGGCCTTGATGGTGCCGCCCTTGCCGGCGCCATCGCGGCCTTCGAAGATGATGCACACCTTGAGGCCCTTCTCCACCACCCACTGCTGCAGTTTGACCAGCTCCACGTGCAGCTTCTTCAGTTCGCTCTCATAGTCTTTGCGCCCGAGTTTTCCGGCGTCATTACCTTTGTTTTTCTTGCCCACAACCTTGGCCATCGTCTGCTCCCCTGTGCCAACCGCTGAATGCCGCGGCGCTGCCGTGGCGGATCAGAGCAGTATGGATGAGCCTCGGCGATTTGCCGGGCGGGCTGCCGGCATGTCCACTTGCCACGATTGCGGCCGCTCTGGCCTGCGGGTTTTAATCCTGTCGCCGCCGGCCCGGGCCGGCGCTCGACCTGCATTTTGGCAATTCAAGGAAGCCCTACGATGGACAGGAAGCTCTTACCGCTGGCCCTGCTGGCGACCCTGCTCGGTTGCTCGGACGACCGGCAAGCCACCGAGGCCGGCCTGCGTCAGGCCGCGCAAACCTGGCTCGACAGCCAGTACCCGCATTGTTTCGTGATCAGCAGCTTCCCTACCCGCACCCGCGATTTCGACGTCGACGGCAACAACCAGGCGTTGCATGCCCTGGCCCAGGTCGGTGTGGTCAGCGAGAAAGAGATTGCCCGCACTGAAGTGCCTGCCCGCCTGTGGCAACCGGCACGCACCGACATCTATTACGCCTACGCGCTAACCGATGAAGGCCGCAAGTACTACAAGGCCGACGCAGGTGACAGCAAGGTCGGCGGGTTGTGCTTCGGCAAGGCCCAGGTCACCGCCATCGAGCAGTTCACTGCGCCGATCGAACAGGCTGGCAGGACGGTATCGAAGGTGACCTACCGCTACAGGGTCAGCGAGCTTCCCGCATGGGCTGGCGATGCGTCAGTGCAAGCCAGCGTGAAAGGCCTGGGCCAGGCGTTCGACAGCAGTCGCCAGCCGCTTGAGGCAACTGCCAGCATGGCTTTGACCGAGCAAGGCTGGGTGCAACAGCAGTTGCCCAATTGAGGGCCGCGCACTTGAGCCTTGTGTTAATCCTGGGAAAATCCACAGTCGCCATCCTTGCCCCGCCCCGGCCGCTGCGCGGCCGGTTTTCCGGTTCAACGATGGAGTCACACCATGAAATCCCTGTATTTCGCCCTCGCCCTGCTGGCCGCAACCTCGGCCACTTCAGCCTTCGCCGAAGGCGGCGCCGAGCGTCTGCAAGCGCGCAACGAGCAGTTGGCGCAACAACGTCAGCAGCAGGCCGAGGCAGTCGCCAAGCGCGATGCCCATGTCCAGTCGCAGGCGCAAGCGCCGCGCCAGGGCGATGCACTCAATAGCAAGCCTTGCAGCTGATGCCCGCGAGGGCCGGCAATGCCCGGCCCTCACAACCACCAGGCCAGCACTGCCGGCAACCACACGAACGACAACAGCGTCGAGCACATCACCAGGTTGGCCACCTGCTCGGGTTCGCGATTGGCCCGCACTGCCAGCAGGTAGTTGAACACCGCCACCGGCATCGACGACTGCACCACCAGTACCGCCCGCTCCAGGCTCCCCAGCCCCAGCGCGGTACCCACCGCCCAGCCCACTGCCGCCCCCAGCACGATACGCAACCCACCCAGCACCAGGCCGCTGCCGATGTGCTGCGGGCGAATGCTGGCCAGCGAAACGCCAAGGGTCAGCAGCATCAACGGGATGGTCATGCCGCCCAGCAGGTCGGCGGTGTTGGCCAGCCAGCGCGGCAGTTCGACGTCGAGGAAGATCAGCGGCATGGCGCCGGCCAGGCTGATCACGATGGGGTTGCGCAGCAGCGCCTTGAACGAGGCGGCGCCACCGGCAATGGCGATACCCAGGGTGAACTGGAAGATCGACAAGGTGAGGAAGAATGCCACCGCCAGTGCCAGGCCGTGTTCGCCGAAGGCGTACAGGCTGATCGGCAGGCCCATGTTGCCGGTGTTGGGGAACATGAAAGCCGGCATCAGCACGCGCCAGTGCCGGCCACTGAGGCGACATACCAGGTAGCCGGTCAGCGCCATGCCCAGCATGCACAGCACGCAGGCCAAGGCCATGCTGGTGAAAGCGGCGGGATCGAGTTGGGTGCGGTTGAGCGTGGACAGCACCAACGCGGGCGTGCCAACGGTCATGACCACCCGCGCAATGAACTCGGTCGGGTAGTCCAGGCCACGGCGGGCCCAGGTGTAGCCGATACCGGCGACGATGAACACGGGGGCCAGGACGGCGAACAACGAGGCCAGCATTGTGTAGGATCTCCCTGAAAAACCTGCCGCGCATTATGCGCACTAATGCCTCCAGGTGTGCATCGCCATGCGCCAAGGCTGGCAACCTTGGCCTGACAGGTTCATGTGGGAGCAGCTGTCTTATGTTGTCAGTGCTGGCCTCATCGCTGGCAAGCCAGCTCCCACAGGTACGATGCTTGCCTGGAGGTTAGCGCGGTCCATGTGGGAGCGGCGGTTCGCCGCTGCGATTTACCCGCGAGGCGCCGCGGGCGGCGCTCGATCTCATGGTCGCTGCAGCCCTGCCGGCGTACGCCTCGGGGTCCACCGGAGATCGCATCAGCACCTCCTGGTGCTCGCCTTAATTTCATCGTCGGGGCGAAAATGAGCGTGATTATCAATAGTTAAAGTAAATTCTAGAATAACTATTTGTTTAGATTCATATAGTTAGCAATGATTGTTAATGCTAGCTGTCCGATATGTTTTTTGATGCAGACGCGCACTGAGCACATACTCGTGGCCCTGCGGCCTCTCGTCGCAGCCAACGCCCTCTTGGCAAATCCGCCACAGCCCGTAAAATCCCGCCTCCTTTTCGCCCGTCGCCCACCCGGTGGCAACCGCCCGCAAGGACAGCGTCCGCGCCTCTCGCCACATCGCGCATGTGCCACAGGCTCAACCGCCCCCGCCCGGCCTCCCCTTGAGGTCCAGCGGTTGACCCTTGCCCAGGTCGCATGCCGTGCACGCAGCGCAAAAGGCGCAGCTTGGCTTATTCCAACCTTGAGGTACGTATGTCTCCGCGTTTGCTGGCGATGGCGCTGGCACCCCTGCTCGGCCTGTTCATCATTGCCCTGGGCAATGGCTTCATGTCTTCCCTGACCACCCTGCGCCTGGACGCCGCCGGCGAATCGGCGACCACCATTGGCGTGGTGTCCTCGGCCTACTTCATCGGCCTGACCCTCGGCGCA
The DNA here is from genome assembly GCF_050586605.1 of Pseudomonas sp. ES1. Classification (NCBI taxonomy): domain Bacteria; kingdom Pseudomonadati; phylum Pseudomonadota; class Gammaproteobacteria; order Pseudomonadales; family Pseudomonadaceae; genus Pseudomonas; species Pseudomonas sp. ES1. The sequence goes on from NZ_JBOBDM010000007.1 coordinate 83,945, forward strand.
ATCGTCAACGACCGGTTGATCCTGCGCATCGGCCATATCCGCGCCTACAGCAGCTTCGCCGCGCTGATCGGCGCGACCATCCTGCTGCAGGGCCTGTTCTACGACACCACCTGGTGGTCGATCCTGCGCCTGCTCAACGGCTGGGCGGCGGTGGGGGTATTCCTGGTGATCGAAAGCTGGCTGCTGCTGGCCGGCGACGCCAAGATCCGTGGCCGCCTGCTGGCGCTGTACATGATCGCCTTCTATGGCGCCGGGGTGATCGCCCAGGCGGCCCTGGGCGAGATCACCAGTTGGGGCGACACCGCGCCGTTCATGCTGGCCGGCATGCTCGCCACCCTGTCGGTGCTGCCGATCGTGATCCTGCCGCGGGTGTCGCCGCTGCTCGACCAGGTCGAGCCGCTCAAGCCACGCCAGCTGCTGGGCGTGGCGCCTACCGGGTTGGTCGGTTGCTTCGGCTCCGGCGTGGCGATTGCCGGGATCTATGCCCTGCTGCCGCTTTACCTGCAGCGGGTCGGGCTGGACGTGGGCGAGGTCGGCGAAATGATGGCCTGGGTGATTCTCGGCGCCATGTTGCTGCAATACCCGGTGGGGCGCTGGTCCGACCGCAAGGACCGCCAGGATGTGCTGATCGCCCTGGCGGCGATGTGCACCGTGCTGTCGCTGCTGATCGTGGTGCTGCCGGTAGACACCGTGCTGTTGCCCGCCCTGCTGTTCCTGCTCGGTGGCGGGGTGTTCGCGCTGTACCCGGTGGCGGTCAGCAGCGCTGCCGACCGCGCGCCGGCCGATGCCCTGGTGCCGATGATCCAGGGCCTGCTGCTGATCAACTCGCTGGGCTCGGCCATGGCGCCGCTGACCATTTCGCCGATGATGACCTCGTACGGTGAAGTCGGGCTGTTCTGGGCATTCGCCGTGATCAACCTGGCGATGGTCGGCTTCTTCCTCTGGCGCCGCGGCAAGCGCCCGAAACCCGAGCACCCGGCGCCGTTCACGGCGGCCACCACCTTCTCGCCGACCGGCGCCGAACTGCGGGTAACCGAGGACCTGATGCATGCCGCCCAGGAGCACCCGACGCTGGACGCGCTCAACAGCGCGGCTGCGCCGCACCAGGCACGCAGCGAAAGCCACTGATGCAACCGGGGCCGCCTGCGGCCCCTCGGTTTGCCGCCCGTCGCCCGGCGGGCACCCCGGCTGCGTTTGGGCGGCCGAATCCATGACAGTTCATCCGACAGGAGACTCACCATGGATCGCTTAAGCCCGCTCGCCCTGCTTCTCGCCGTTGCGCTGGGCATCGCATCGACCTGCAGCTATGCAGCGTCCGACCCTTACTCCAGCCAGCCGCAGACCAACGAAAGCGCCAAAGGTGATCAGCCCAGAGGCTCCACCGCCGGTGACGGCAGCAGTGTCAACAACCCCGGTGGCGGCAAGGGCAACGACAGCAGCGACACCGGTACCAACGCCGATGCGGCCGACGGTGCTGCCGGTGGTTCGAACAGTACCGGCGAGGCTACCGGCAGCGGTGCCGGGCACACCGGCGGCACCGCCGAGGACCAGGACAGCCATTGACGGGCCTTGGCTACACTGCTGAACGACGCCCCTGCCCTGGAGACCTGGCATGAACCTCAGGTACTGGTTGCTGCTTGCCTTGCTGCCCACAGGCGCATTCGCCGCCTCGGTCAACTACAGCCCAGCCCTGGACATCAGTTCGGCGTCGTTCACCGACGGTGGCGTGATCGCGCTGCAGCAGGTGGGCGCGGACCCTGCCTGCGGCAGTGGCGAGGAAAAGTCACCGCAGGTGAGCTGGACCAACCTGCCGCAGGGCACCCGCTCGCTGGTACTGGTGATGTTCGACCCCGATGGTGGCAAGGGGCTGGGGGTGGTGCACTGGCTGGCCTACAACATCGACCCGGCCTCCGGTGGCCTGGAGGAAGGTGCTGGCGGCCAGAGCAGCCCGGTGGCTGCACTGGGCCTCAACTCCCGTGGTGCCATGGCCTATCGCGGGCCTTGCCCACCGGCGGGCGACAATCCGCATCACTATGTGCTGACCCTGATCGCCACTGATCTTGCCCCTGGCAGCCTGCCTGGGGAGCTGAACCATCGAGGGTTGCTGAAGGCGCTGCAAGGCCATGCGCTGGGGGCGCAGAGCCTGGTGGGGCGTTATGGGCATTGAGCCAATGGGCTCAAACGCTCGTTGTAGGAGGTGTGCCACTACCGCCAATACTGCGCCTCATCCACCACCCGCTGGTGCTCGGCGAACAGCAACGGCAGTTGCTCCTTGAGGTAATCGATCCAGGTCCGCACCTTGGCATCCAGGTAATGCCGCGACGGGTAGATCGCATAGATCTCACGCTGGCGCAGCCGATACGGCGCCAGCAACCGGCACAGGCGCCCTTCCTGCATGGCCTGGCTGGCCGAGTAGTACGGCAGCAACCCCACCCCCATGCCCAGCTCGGTGGCCTTGACCATCGCGTCGGCGACATTGGTGAGGAAGGTATCCTGGGGCGCGATGACGCAGCTTTCCGGTGCCTTGCCGAAGGTCCAGTCCTCTTCGAACAGCGGATCGACGGTGCGCAGGCAGGTGTGCGCGTGCAAGTCCTGCGGCTGTTTGGGCACGCCGTGCCGGGCCAGGTAATCCGGCGAGGCGCAGAGAATGCTGTGGATGCTGCCCAGCGGGATGGCGATCAGCTGCGAATCGGGCAAGCCCTGGCCAATGGCGATCACCACATCGTGCCCCTCGGCCAGCGGGTCGGGGTTGCGCTGCGACAAGGTCAACTCCATCACCACTTCCGGGCAGGAGGCGTTGTAGCGCGCCACCAGCGGCATCATCAGCAGGCCCAGGCCATGGGTGCAGTGCAAGCGCAGCCGGCCGCGGGGCGTGAGGTGGGCGCCGCGGGCCTCGTCCATGGCTTCTTCGGTGAGCAACATGATCTGCCGCGAGCGCTCGAGAAAACGCTCGCCCGCCTCGCTCATGCGCAGGCGCCGGGTGGTGCGGTGCAGCAGGCGGGTCTGCAGCTGGTTTTCCAGCTCCGCGACGATCCGCGACACCTGCGCCGCCGAGATGTCCAGGGCGTTGGCGGCGGCTGCGAAACTGCCGCACTCCACTACCCGGGCAAAGGTGCGCATCGCATGCAGCATGTCCATGAGGTGGGCTCTCATTCATACATGAAAGGCAGGAATCTATCACGGCTTAGCCCATTTATTGTGAAACACCAATGAATGGATCATGGACACATCCCGCAAACGAGGAGCCTGTCATGAAACGTTCGATCGCTGTTGTCGCCTTGTCCGCCACCCTCGCCTCGTTCGGCGCCTTCGCCGACAGCGCCACCCAACAGCCCGTGAGCAGCAGCTACGAATACGGCATGCCGATGGACGTGGCCAAGGTCATCTCGATCACCCCGGCCAGCAACGCCGCCGATTGCCAGGTGGGCACCGCGCACATGGTCTACCTCGACCACCAGGGCCAGACCCACCAGGTCGACTACCGCGAAATGGGCAACTGCTCGCAGCAGTGACGCCTGCGCAAACGGCCGGGAAAAATACCAGCCGTCTTGCCCAAAGTGCATTTGCCCACCTGCCTTGCCGCCCCATGATCGTCCGGAACAACTACAAGAACGTTCCGGAAGCCGATCATGATCGATACCGCTGCTGCCCTGCCCGCCCATTCGCCGGCCGCCACCCATGCACGCATCACCTGGCGGCTGATGCCGCTGCTGCTGGTGTGCTACCTGTTCGCCCACCTGGACCGCATCAACATCGGCTTCGCCAAGATGCAGATGAGCGCCGACCTGGGCTTTTCCGACACGGTGTACGGCCTGGGCGCCGGCCTGTTCTTCGTGGCCTACGCGCTGTTCGGCGTGCCCAGCAACCTGGCCCTGGACCGGGTTGGCCCACGGCGCTGGATCGCCACGCTGATGGTGGTCTGGGGCCTGCTGTCCACCGGCATGCTATGGGTGCAGGACGCAGCCGGCTTCTATACCTTGCGCTTTTTGCTCGGCGTGGCCGAAGCGGGCTTCTTCCCCGGCATCCTGGTGGTGCTCAACCGCTGGTACCCGGCCAGGCGCCGGGCCCAGGTGACCGCGCTGTTCGCCATCGCCGTGCCCTTGGCCGGGGTGGTCGGCGGGCCGCTGTCCGGCGGCATCCTGCAAGCCTTCCATGACCACGGCGGCCTGCGCGGCTGGCAGTGGATGTTCCTGATCGAAGGTTTACCCGTGGTGCTGCTGGGGCTGGTGGTGCTCAAGTGGCTGCCGGACAGCTTCGAGCAGGTCAGCTGGCTCAGCGCCGAACAGAAACGCGCCCTGCGCGCGGAACTGGACGGCGAAGAACAGCGCAAGCCGGTCAGTTCGCTGACGGGCCTGCTGGGCAACGCCCAGGTGTGGCTGCTGGTGGCGGTGTACTTTGCGGTGATGCTGGCGGTGAACACTCTGGCGTTCTGGATGCCTAGCCTGATCCATGGCGCCGGGATCGGCAGCGATGGCCAGGTCGGCCTGCTCAGCGCCGTGCCCTACCTGGCCGGCTGTCTGTTCATGCTCGGCTGCGGGCGCTCGTCGGACCGCCACCGGGAGCGCCGCTGGCACCTGTGCGTGCCGCTGCTGATGGCCGCCGCCGGTATCGCCGTGGCCGGGCTGGCACCGGGCAATGCGTTGCTGGTGATGAGCGGCCTGGTCGTGGCTGGCATGGGCGCCAGTGCCGCGCTGCCGATGTTCTGGCAACTGCCCCCGGCGTTCCTGGCGGGCAACACCCAAGCGGCGGGGATCGCCATGATCAGTTCGTTCGGCAGCATCGCCTCGTTCCTCGCGCCCTACCTGATCGGCTGGATGCGCGACACCGCCAACAGCCCTGGCCTGGCGCTGCAAGTGCTGGCGGTGGCCATTGTGCTCGGGGGCCTGCTGGTGCTTAAAGTGCCGGCCAGCGTGGCCAACCCGCGTTAGGCGGCGGCGAGCATCTCGCTGATCCAGCGGGCCTGACGGGCGATGTCCTGCACCTTGTCCTCGGGCACCGGCTGGCGGGCACGCTCGAAATTGTCAAGCGTCTGCTGCTTCTGGCGCAGCATGCGCTGCCACTTGAACAGGAACGCCGGGCTGCGCTGCTCCATCAGCAGCGGGCCGAAGTACAGCTGTTCGGCGCTGTAGACGACCGCCTCGCAGCGCTCGGCAACGATGATTTCGTAGTCGAAGCGGTTCTCGCGCAACACTTCTTCGCAGTGGATGCGGTAGTCGTTGTCCATCAGCCACTGGCGCAGCGGCTGCTCGCCGCCGTTGGGTTGCAGCACCAGGCGTTCCTTGCCGCTCAAGCGTTGCTTGCCGGCCTCGAGGATGTCGCGGATGGTCTCGCCGCCCATGCCGCAGATGCTCACGGCAGTAATCCCATCTTGCGGTTCGATGGCCGCCAGGCCGCTGGCGAGGCGCACGGTGGCCTGTGCCTCCAGGCCGTTCTCGCGCACGGTGCGCTGCGCGGCCAGGAATGGCGTCAGCGCCACTTCACCGGCCACTGCCGCGGCAATCGCGCCACGGCGCAGCAGCGCCACCGGCAGGTAGCCATGGTCCGAGCCGATGTCAGCCAGCCGTGCCCCGGCCGGGATATGCGCCGCCACCCGCTCAAGGCGCGTGGACAAAGTGTGTTGGTTCAACGGTTGCCTCTTTGATCACCCAGGGCCCGGCGCCTGCGGCCGGGTCGGGGCGCGATTCTGCCGTGGGCCGCCGCGCTAATCAAATCCGTGCGACCACGGCCACGGCTCGACCCGCCCTTGGCGCTCGCGTAGGCTTGCGGGCTTTCCTCCCGTGCAAGGCAGAACATTCCATGGCAAACGACGGCATCATCTTTACCCCGGACCCGGACGCCGACTCCATCTCGTCCGACGTGGCCGAGTACAACGGCGTGCTGGTCAGCACCCAGATCCCTACCCGCGCCGACGGCAGCCTTGAGCTGGGCGACATCACCACTCAAAGCGAATGCACCCTGCAGGCGCTGAAAGTGGCCCTGGAGCGCGCCGGCAGCTCGATGGACCGGGTGTTGCACCTGACCATCTACCTCACCGACATGGCCGACCGCCCGGCGTTCAACGAGGTGTACCAGCGCTTCTTCAGCAAGCCGTGGCCGGTGCGTGCGGCGGTTGGCGTGGCCTCGCTGGCCGTGGAAGGCATGAAAGTCGAAGTGACGGCGATGGCGGCCAAGGGCTGACCCCTGTCGCACGCCCCTTGTAGGAGCGGCCTTGTGTCGCGAAAGGGCTGCGAAGCGGCCCCAGGATCTGAGTGACACCTCAAGATTGCCGGGGCTGCTGTGCAGCCCGTTCGCGACACAAGGCCGCTCCTACAACGGACGTGCAGACCCAGCGAGCGAGAGGCTGCGCAGCCACCCTTCCCGCCCCATCCAGCAGCCCGGGGATGCCACCACCCCATTTCACCGCTACAATGCCCGCCTTACCGTGACAGCCCGAACCTATAACGACATGTCCCTTCCAAAGCACCACCTGGAACTGCTCAGCCCTGCCCGTGACGTGAGCATCGCCCGCGAGGCGATCCTGCACGGCGCTGACGCCATCTATATCGGCGGCCCGAGCTTCGGCGCGCGCCACAACGCCTGCAACGAAGTCAGCGAGATCGCCGAGCTGGTGGAGTTCGCCCGGCGCTACCACGCGCGGGTGTTCACCACCATCAACACCATCCTCCACGACAACGAGCTGGAGCCGGCGCGCAAGCTGATCCACCAGCTGTATGACGCCGGGGTCGATGCGCTGATCGTGCAGGACCTGGGGGTGATGGAGCTGGATATCCCGCCGATCGAGCTGCACGCCAGCACCCAGACCGACATCCGCACCCTGGCCCGGGCCAAGTTCCTCGACCAGGCCGGTTTCTCGCAGCTGGTACTGGCCCGTGAGCTGAACCTGCAGGAAATCCGCGCCATCGCCGCCGAAACCGACGCGGCCATCGAGTTCTTCATCCACGGCGCGCTGTGCGTGGCCTTCTCCGGCCAGTGCAACATCTCCCACGCCCAGACCGGGCGCAGCGCCAACCGTGGCGACTGCTCCCAGGCCTGCCGCCTGCCGTACACCCTCAAGGACGACCAGGGCCGTGTGGTCGCCTTCGAGAAACACCTGCTGTCGATGAAGGACAACAACCAGACCGCCAACCTGGCTGACCTGGTGGATGCCGGCGTGCGCTCGTTCAAGATCGAGGGCCGCTACAAGGACGTGGGCTATGTGAAGAACATCACCGCCCACTACCGCAAAGAGCTGGACGCCATCCTCGAAGGCCGCCCACAGCTGGCCCGCGCCTCCAGCGGCCGCACCGAGCACTTCTTCGTGCCCGACCCGGACAAGACCTTCCACCGTGGCAGCACCGACTACTTCGTCAGCGACCGCAAGATCGACATCGGCGCCTTCGACTCGCCGACCTTCACCGGCCTGCCGGTGGGCGTGGTGGAGAAAGTCGGCAAGCGCGACCTGCAGGTAGTGACCGAGGTCCCCCTGAGCAACGGCGACGGCCTCAATGTGCTGGTCAAGCGTGAGGTGGTGGGTTTCCGCGCCAACATCGCCGAACTCAAGAGCGAGTCCGAAGACGACGGCCAGAAGCGCTACCGCTACCGCGTCGAGCCCAACGAGATGCCCGAGGGCCTGTACAAGCTGCGCCCCAACCACCCGCTGTCGCGCAACCTCGACCACAACTGGCAGCAAGCTCTGCAGCGCACCTCGGCCGAGCGCCGGGTGGGCGTCGAGTGGCACGCGGTGCTACGCGAGCAGCGCCTGATGCTGACCCTCAGCAGCGAGGAGGGCGTGAGCGTGCAAGTCGCCCTGGATGGCCCGTTCGGCGCCGCCAACAAGCCGCAACAGGCGCTTGACCAGTTGCACGACCTGCTCGGCCAGCTCGGCACCACCATGTACCACGCCAACGCCATCGAGCTGGACGCGCCGCAGGCGTACTTCATCCCCAACTCGCAGCTCAAGGCCCTGCGCCGCGAAGCCATCGAGGCGCTGACCGAGGCGCGGGTCAAGGCCCACCCCCGTGGCGCTCGCAAGGCCGAGACCACGCCAGCGCCGGTGTACCCCGAGTCGCACCTGTCGTTCCTGGCCAACGTCTACAACCAGAAGGCCCGCGACTTCTACCACCGCCATGGCGTGCAACTGATCGACGCCGCCTACGAGGCCCATGAAGAGCACGGCGAAGTGCCGGTGATGATCACCAAGCACTGCCTGCGCTTCTCCTTCAACCTGTGCCCCAAGCAGGCCAAGGGCGTCACCGGCGTGCGTACCAAGGTCGCACCGATGCAGCTGATTCAGGGCGATGAAGTACTCACCCTGAAGTTCGACTGCAAGCCGTGCGAGATGCATGTGATCGGCAAGATGAAGAGCCATATCATCGACCTGCCCACCCCAGGCAGCGCCGTGGCCCAGGTGGTCGGGCACATCAGCCCGGAAGACCTGCTCAAGACCATCCCGCGCGCACCGCACTGATCGTTCTGCGCTGCGACCACTTCGCGGGTTTCTCCGCGAAGTGGTCGCAAAGATCCATAAAAGTCTCAAAAGAGACCTTTATTCTTGATCCTTCTTTTGTTTTCTGCACAATGCCAAGCATGCGAACCACGCGAGGCAACCCGATGCAACCCACCCCTCACGACGAACGCCTGCTCAAGGCCTTGGCCAACGCCATGGTGGTCCACCCCCGGGCGACCCTGAAAGAGCTGGCCGAAACCGCCGGCGTCAGCAAGGCCACCCTGCACCGCTTCTGCGGCACCCGCGACAACCTGATCGAGATGCTGGAGAACCATGGCGAGCAGGTGCTCAACCAGGTTATCCGCGACGCCGACCTCACGCAGGTCGAGCCGCTGCCTGGGCTGCGCCACCTGATCGCCGAGCACCTCAAGCACCGCGAGATGCTCGCCTTCCTGATGTTCCAGTACCGCCCCGATACCTTGCTGGGCGACAGCGAAGATCGTCGCTGGCATGCCTATACCCAGGCCATGGACGCGTTCTTCCTGCGCGCCCAGCAATTGGGGGCGCTGCGCATCGATATCAGCGCGGCGGTGTTCACCGAGATGTTCCTGAGCATGATCTTCAGCATGGTCGACGCCGAGCGCCGCGGCCGGGCGGCCAGTGCCACCTCGGCGCTGACCCTGGAGCAGTTGTTCATCCACGGGGCCCAGGCGCCGGCCTGAAGACCGCAACGCCGCCGCTGTAGGAGCGGCTTCAGCCGCGAACACCGGCAGAGCCGGTGCCATCCACAGCAAAGCCTGCTTCGCGGCTAAAGCCGCTCCCACAGGTTGCGCGCTGGCCGCTCTGTCTCCAACTGAAAAAAAGGCCCCTGGGCACGGGTCCCAGGGGCCGGAGGGTTGGATAACCCAACCAAAGGAGTCGTTGCCTAGCCCTTCATCGGCCACCCGCCACCCAGGGCGCGGAACAGGTCGACCAGGGCCAACTGGCGCTGGGTGCTGGCCTGGATATAGGTAGCCTCGTTGACGAAGTTGTTACGCTGCGCGTCCAAGTAGCGCAGATGGTTATCCACCCCACCCTCATAACGCGCCTTGGCCAATGCCTCGGTCGCCCGGCTGGTATCGACCAGCGCCCGACGTGCGGCTTCCTCGCGGCGTAGCGTGTCGGTGGCGGCCAGTGCATCGGCCACCTCGCGGAAGGCGGTCTGGATCGTGCCCTCGTAGGCCGCCACCGCCGAATCCTTGCGCGCCTCGGCCAGGCTCAGGCCGGCGCGGTTGCGGCCGGCATCGAACAAGGGCAGCGACAGCTGCGGCATGAAGCTCCAGCTGCGCGAACCGCCGTCGAACAACCCGGACATCTGCGCGCTGGAGGTGCCGAAGCTGCCGGTCAGGCTGATGCGCGGGAAGAACGCCGCCCGCGCCGCCCCGATATCGGCGTTGCGTGAACGCAAGCGGTGCTCGGCGGCGAGGATGTCTGGGCGGCGCTCGATCAGCGCCGACGGCAGGCCAGGGGTGATGTCCTGCAGCACCATCGGCTGGTCCGGGCGCTCACCCGGGATCAGCTTGGCCGCCTGCGCGTCGCCCAGCAGCAGCACCAGGGCGTTATAGGCCTGGCGTTGCTGGCGCAGCGTGGCTTCGAGGTCGGCCCGGGACTGCTCGACCAGCCCCAACGCCTCCTGATGGTCCAGCGCGGTGGCGGTGCCGGCGGCGCGCCGCTGGCCGACCAGGGCCAGCGAATCCTCGCGGCTGGCGAGGGTCTGGCGGGTCAGCGCCAGGCTGCGCTCGGCGCCATCCAGGGTCAGGTAGGCCTGGCTGACTTCGGCGATCAAGGCAATGTGCGCGGCACGGCCGACTTCCTCGCTGGCCAGGTACTGCTCCAGCACCGCATCGCTCAGGCTCTTGACCCGGCCGAACAGGTCCAGCTCGTACTCCGGCAGCGCCAGCCCCACCTGATAGGTGCTGCTGACGCCCTCACGGCCATTGCTCGACAGCGCCGCCGGCAGATGCTGGCGATTGCCCGATGCAGCGGCATTCAACCCAGGCACCCGGTCGGCGCGCTGGATGCGGTATTGCGCGCGGGCCTGCTCGATGTCGAGCAGGGTCTGACGCAACGAACGGTTGTTGCCCAACGCGGCGCCCACCAGCTGACGCAGCACCGGGTCGACGATGAATGCCTGCCAGTCAAGCTGATCCACCACCGGGCCTTGATGCCCGGCAGCGTCGCCCCACTGCGCCGGCACCGGCGCCTCGGGGCGCTCATAGGTCGGCGCCAGGGAGCAGCCCGTCAGGGTCAAGGCCAGGACCAAGGGAAGAACACGAGTACCCATGAACATCACTTGGCCACCTCGACAGCCTGTGGCGCTGGCTTGCGCTTGAGCAACGACAGCACCCAGACGAAACAGATCGGCACGAACACCACCCCCAGCAGCGTCGCACTGAGCATGCCGCCGATCACCCCGGTGCCAATGGCCCGCTGGCTGGCCGCACCGGCACCGGTGGCGATGGCCAGCGGCACCACGCCGAGGATGAAGGCCATGGAAGTCATCACGATCGGGCGGAAACGCAGGCGCGCAGCCTCGATGGCGGCGTCGCGCAGGCTATAGCCCTTCTCCCACAGCTCCTTGGCGAACTCGACGATGAGGATGGCGTTCTTCGCCGCCAGGCCAATGATGGTGATCAGGCCGACCTTGAAGTACACGTCGTTGGGCATGCCGGTGACCATCACCGCCAGCACCGCACCGAGGGCGCCGATCGGCACGATCAGCATCACCGTCAGCGGAATCGCCCAGCTTTCATACAGCGCCACCAGCAGCAGGAACACCACCAGGATGGCCAGGGCGAACAGGCTGCCGGCCTGGCCGCTGGAGACTTTTTCCTGGTACGAAAGCCCCGTCCAGGCATAGCCGATGCCGGGCGGCAGCTCACTGACCAAGCGCTCCATCTCAGCCATGGCCTGGCCGGTGCTGTGGCCCGGCGCCGCGTCACCGGCGATGCGGATCGACGGGTAGCCGTTGTAGCGCACCAGTTGCACCGGTCCTTCTTCCCAGCGCGTGGTGACGAAGGCGCTGAACGGCACCTGCTCGCCACTGGCGTTGGGTGCATACAGGCGCAGCACGCTTTGCGGGGTCATGCGCTCGCCTTGTTCGGCCTGCACCACCACGCGCTGCTGGCGCCCGGCATTGGTGAAGTCGTTGATCACCGCCGAACCGAAGGCGGTGGCCAGGGTACTGTTGATGGTCTCGAAGCTCACGCCCAGGGCGCGGGCCTGCTCACGGTCGATCTGCACCCGCAGCTGCGGCGACTCCGCCAGGCCTTCCATCATCGCGTACAGAATCACCGGGTTGCCGTTGGCACCGGCCAGCAGCTGGTCGCGGGCGGCCAGCAACGCTTCGCGGCCCAGGCCGCCCCGGTCCATCAGGCGCAGGGCGAAGCCACCGGCATTGCCCAGGCCGTCGATCGGCGGTGGGTTCACGGCGGTGAGGGTGCCGTCGCCATGGGCAGCGAAGCGCGCGTTGATGGCGTCGATCTCGGCCGCCGCGGACTGGTCCGCGCCGCGCAACGACCAGTCCTTGAAGGTCGGGAAGGCCAGGGCGGCATTGTCCCCCATGCCCGAAAAGCTGAAACCGCTGACCACGAACGCCGAGGCCACCGCCTCGCGGGACATCAGGAATTGCTCCAGGGCCTGGCCGGTGGCATCCGTACGTACCCGGCTGGCGCCCGGCGGCAGTTGCACGTCGACGATGGCGTAGCCTTGGTCTTCGACTGGCACGAAGGACTCCGGCAAGCGCAGGTAGAAATAACCGAGCATCGCCAGGATGCCGGCGTACACCAGCATGTAGCGCCCGGCCCGCTGGACCAGCGCGCTGTTCAGCGCCGAGTAGCGATCGGTAAGACGCGCAAAGCTGCGGTTGAAGGCGCCGAAGAAGCCGCGCTTTTCATGGTGGCCCTGGGGCACCGGCTTGAGCAGCGTGGCGCACAGCGCCGGGGTGAAGGTCAGGGCCAGGAAGCCCGAGAACAGGATCGACACCGCCAGCGACAGCGAGAACTGCTGGTAGATCACCCCCACCGAGCCGGACATGAACGCCAGCGGCATGAACACTGCCGACAGCACCAGGGTGATACCGATGATCGCACCGGACACCTGCCCCATGGCCTTGATGGTCGCCTGCACGGGCGACAGACCCTCTTCGGCCATCAACCGCTCGACGTTCTCCACCACCACGATGGCGTCGTCCACCAGGATGCCGATGGCCAGCACCATGCCGAACATGGTCATCATGTTCACCGAGAAACCGAGCAACTTCATCACCATCAGCGTGCCCAGCAGGCACACGGGCACCACGATCGAGGGGATCAGCGTATAGCGGATGTTCTGCAGGAACAGGAACATCACCAGGAACACCAGCACCATGGCTTCGATCAGGGTATGGATGACTTTTTCGATGGCCACGTCGACGAACCGCGAGGTGTCGTAAGGCACCGAGTACTCGACCCCTTCAGGGAAGAACGCGGACAGTTCGGCCAGGCGCGCCTTGACCAGCTCGGCGGTTTTCAGGGCGTTGGCGCCCGGCGCCAGCTGCACCGCGCCGGCCACTGCCGGCTTGCCGTCCAGGCGCGAACCGAAGTTGTAGCTTTCCATGCCGACTTCCAGGCGCGCCACGTCGGCCAGGCGCACCAGCGAGCCGTCCGGGTTGGCGCGCAGCACCACCTGGCCGAACGCCTCGGGGTCGTCCAAGGTGCCTTGCACGGCCAGGGTCGCGGTCAGTTCCTGCTCGCTGGCGCCTGGCGCGCTGCCGAAGCTGCCGGCCGGCACCTGCACGTTCTGGCCACGGATGGCGTTGCCGACATCGTCGATGCTCAGGCCGTAGCCCACCAGCTTCTGTGGGTCGACCCAGACGCGCATGGCCGCTTCCGAGGAGAAGAACTGCAGTTTGCCCACGCCCGGCACCCGGCGCAGTTCGTTGTTGATGTTGCGTGCGGCGTAATCGCCCAGGGCGGTGGTGTCGGCCTTTTCGAAGCCTTGCTTGTAGTTGAGCGCATAGATCAGCAGAAAGCCCGCGCTGCTCTGCTCCACCTGCAGCCCTTGGGTCAGCACGGCCTGGGGCATACGTGCCTCGGCCTTCTTCAGGCGGTTCTGCACATCGACCTGGGCCAGCTCGGGATTGGTCCCAGGCTCGAAGGTCACCACCACCTCGGCCACGCCGTTGGAGTTGTTGGTGGACTCGAAGTACAACAGGTTCTTGGCACCGTTGAGGGACTCTTCGATGACGCTGGTCACCGACTCCACCAGCACCTTGGCCGATGCGCCCGGATAGGTGGCGGTGACCGTGATCTGCGGCGGGGCGACGTTGGGGTACTGGGCCACCGGCAGCAGCGGGATCACCAGCAGCCCGGCCAGGGAGATGAACAGCGCCACGACCCAGGCGAAGTTCGGCCGATTGATGAAGAACTTGGACATTTCGCTACCCTCGCCTCAATGCGCTGCGGCTTGCTGTGCCTGGGCCGGGCTGACCGGCATGCCAGGGGCCAGGCCTGCCGGGCTGCCGACGATCACCTGGTCGCCTTCGCGCAACCCTTCGGTGATCTGCCAACGTGCGCCCTGCATCACCCCGGTGCGCACGGCGCGGGCCTCGGCCAGGTTGCCGGTGCCCACCACCATCACCCGTGCTTCGCCGTCGCTGCCGCGCTGCACGGCGCGTTGCGGCACCAGGATGGCCTGCCGGTCGGTGCCCTGCGGGGTGCGCACGCGCACGTACATGCCTGGCAGGAGCGTCCCGTCGGCGTTATCGAAGCGCCCGCGCAGGGTGACCTGGCCAGTGCCCCGGTCGACCTCGACGTCGGTGAACATCAGGGTGCCCTGGCGCTGGTAGTCGGTGCCTTCTACCTGGGCCATAAGCGCCGTGTCGTCGCCACCGGCCAGCGCGCCGTCCTGCAGTGCCTGGCGCAGGCGCAGGGCGTCGGCGGCGGACTGGGTGAAGTCGACGTAGATCGGGTCGAGCTGCTGGATCCGCGCCATCAGCGTGGCGTCGCCCTGCCCCACCAGCGCACCTTCGGTGACCAGGGCGCGACCGATACGGCCGGAGATCGGCGCCGTGACCGTGGCATAGCCGAGGTTCAGCCGCGCCGTCTGGACATCTGCCTGGGCTGAACGCACCGCGGCTTGGGCGCTGCGCAACGTGGCGTTGGCGCTGTCGAAGTCCTGGCGGCTGACGGCTTCGATCTTCACCAGCGGCTCATAGCGCTTGACCCGTGCCTGGGCTTCCTGCTGCACCGCCTGGGCCCGCGCCAGGTCGCCATTGGCGCGAGCCAGGGCAGCCTGGAACGGCGCCGGGTCGATCTGGAACAGCACATCGCCGGCCTTGACGTCGGCACCCTCTTCGAATCGCTTGTGCAGCACGATACCGGCCACCCGGGCCCGTACTTGCGCCACCCGCATCGGTTCGACCCGGCCCGGCAGGGTCGAAGCCAGGTTCAGCGGCTCGCTGGCCACGGTCACCAGTTCCACCGGGAATGCTGCCGGCGCAGCGGCCTGCGGTTCGCCCGTCGCGTCACACCCGGCCAGCGCCACGGCCACCGCCAGCCAACTGGCCACCCCAATTGCACGCAAGTTGCTCATCACATCACCCGAGCTTTTAATTGAAAACGGCGCGAATGGTACTCATGCACCCTGAATGAGTCAATTTAGTCTCATTTGATATTTGTGTGAACAATTGTAAGCACCTGCCCGGTCGTCGGCTTGCCGCATACCCCACCCAGGCAAGGCGTCAAATGAATACCAAGCCCTGCGGAGAACGCCCATGCCCCTGCACCCCGTGGCCACCCTCGCCCAACTCGATCAACAGCGCCCCCTGCGCGTTCAGGCCGGGGCCGAAGAGGTGATCCTGGTTCGCCATGGCGATCAGGTGTGCGCCTACCAGGGCAACTGCCCCCATGAAGGCGCGCCGCTCGATGAAGGCGTGGTATGCGGCGGCCTGCTGGTTTGCCCCTGGCACAAGGCTGCATTCGCCGTGGATGAAGGCGCGGTGTGCGAACCGCCCGCACTGACCGGCCTGCGCCGCTACCCCGTGCAGATCAAGGGCGAGCAGGTCTGGGTCGATGATCAAGCCCTGCCCCTGGCGGCAACGCCCCGCCACAGCGATGCACGGGTGTTCGTGGTGGTCGGTGCCGGCGCTGCCGGTTCGGCGGCCGTGGCCACCCTGCTCGACCACGGTTTCGGCGGGCGCCTGGTCTGGGTCGATCAGGAACAGCCCAACGCCTACGATCGCACCGCCCTGAGCAAATTCGTCATCGCCGGGCAGATGCCGCCGGACGAGGTGCCGACGCTGCTGGAGCCCGACGTGCTGCGCCAGAAGCAATTGCAGCGCCTGCACGCCAAGGTACGCAGCCTGAACGTGGCCAGCCGTGAAATCGTCCTCGCCGATGGCCAGCGCCTGAAGTACGACGCGGCCCTGCTGGCCACTGGCGGCAAGCCCAAGCGCCCCGAACTGCCCGGCGTGCAATTGCCCGGCATCTGCGTGCTGCGCTCACGCGAGGACGCCGCGCGTCTGCTCGACCTGGCCGAACCCGGCCAGCCGGTGGTGATCGTCGGCGATGGCTTCATCGGCCTGGAGGCGGCTTCGGCACTGCGCAAGTACGGCCTGCAGGTGCACGTGGTGACCCGCCATGCGGTACCGCTGGCGAAACAGCTGGGCGAGCGCATCGGCCTCAGCCTGCGCGAGCTGCACGAGCGCAAGGGGGTGGTGTTCCATGGCCCCACCGAAGTGGCCGCTTTCGAAGGTGGTGAGCGGGTCGAGGCAGTGGTCCTCGCCAACGGCGAGCGCCTGGCCACACCCTTGGTACTGCTGGGCACCGGCGTCACCCCGGCTACCGGGTGCCTGCAGGGCCTGCAACTGGGCGAAGACCGCTCGGTGCAGGTCGACGCCCATCTGCAGGCCGCCGAAGGCCTGTGGGCGGCCGGCGATATCGCCACCTTCCCCCTGGCCGGGCGCCCGGTGCGCATCGAGCACTGGCGCCTGGCCCAGCAACAGGGGGTGATCGCTGCCGCCAACATGCTCGGCGAGCGGCGCCGCTACGATGATGTGCCGTTCTTCTGGACCTACCAGCATGGGCGCACCCTCGAAGTGCTCGGGCATGGGCGCCAGTGGAACCGCATCGAGTATGTCGGTGAGCCCGAGCACGGCGATTTCATCGCCCTGCAATGTATCGACGACCAGGTCGAGGCGGTGATCGCCAACGGCCATGCGCGGGCCATGGCGGTGCTGTCGCAACGGATGAAGCGGCCGTTGTCCAGCCGCGAGGCGCGGGAGCTGATCGATGCCTGGCCAGACTGACTCAGCCCAGCGCGCCGTGCAGCACCTCGCATCAGGGCAAGGCTGGCACCTGCACCTTTCAAAGTGCCCGGGTTCTGTGTAAAAACACCTGACCCTCATCGCACGCAAAGGATTCCCGGCAATGATCTACCGCCCCCTCGGCCACAGTGGCCTGCAAGTTTCGGCCCTCACCCTCGGCAGCATGATGTTCGGTGAACAGACCAGCACCGAAGACGCCCTGCGCATCATCGACAAGGCCTGGGACCAAGGCATCAACTTCGTCGACACCGCCGATGTGTACAACGGCGGGCGTTCCGAGGAGATCGTCGGCGAGGCAGTGGCGCGCAACCGCCAGGAGTGGATCGTCGCCTCCAAGGCCGGCTACGGCCCGGTGGATGGCCTGCCCAACCGCAGCGGGCTGTCGCGCAAGCACCTGTTCAACGCCATCGAAGCCACGCTCACGCGCATGGGCACCGACTACCTGGACATCTACTACCTGCACCGCGAAGACCACAGCGTGCCACTGGAAGAGACCGTGCGCGCCATCGGCGACCTGCTGGCGCAGGGCAAGATCCGCTACTGGGGCGTGTCGAATTTCCGCGGCTGGCGCATCGCCGAGATCTGCAACGTCGCCGACCAGCTCGGCGTGGCCAAGCCGGTGGTCAGCCAGCCGCTGTACAACATCGTCAACCGCCAGGCCGAGCCTGAGCAGCTGACCGCAGCGGCCTACCATGGCCTGGGCGTGGTGCCGTTCAGCCCGCTGGCCCGTGGCGTGCTCAGCGGCAAGTATGCCCCAGGCTCGGTGCCGGACGCCGGCAGCCGTGCCGGGCGCCAGGACAAGCGGATCATGGAAGTGGAATGGCGCCAGGAGTCGCTGAGCATCGCCCAGAAGATCCACGCCTACACCGAGGCCAAGGGCGTGGGCATCGTCGAGTTCGCGATTGCCTGGGTGCTGAACAACCGCCTGGTCAGCTCGGCCATCGTCGGCCCGCGCACCGAGGCGCAGTGGGACACCTACGCCGGTGCCCTGGAGGTGAAGGTCACCGCCGAAGACGAAGCCTTCATCGATTCGCTGGTAACCCCGGGCCATGCCTCCACGCCCGGCTTCAACGATGTGGCGCACTTTGTCAGCGGGCGCCTGCCGCGCGCTTGAGTGCTGCCCGGGTGGTGCGGCTCAGCGCCGCGCCACCTGCCACAGCCGTGCAACGTCCCCTGCCCGTGCCTTGAGCAGATTGCCCGCGTCGGCACAGGCCTGCTCCAGGCTCATCGGCCCGCTGGCCAGGGCAAACGCGGCGTCGATGCCGTGCCCATACAGCTGCTCATAGCCCGTGCCCAAGGTGCCAGCCAGCACCACAACGGGCACGCCGTGGCGTTTGGCGACCCGCGCGACCCCCATGGGGGTCTTGCCGCGCAGGGTCTGCGCATCGAAACGCCCCTCGCCGGTGATCACCAGGTCGGCGCCCTGCACCAGCGTATCCAGCTGTGCCAACTCAGCCACCACCTCGACCCCAGGGCGGAACTGCGCGCCCATGAAGGCCTTGGCCGCGAAGCCCATGCCACCGGCCGCGCCGCTGCCCGGCTGATCGCGTACATCCTTGCCCAGCAACTGCGCGCAATGGTCGGCGAAATGGCCCAGTGCCTGGTCCAGCGCCTGCACCTGCTCGGGGCTGGCGCCCTTCTGCGGGCCGAAGATCGCCGAAGCGCCATTGGCGCCGCACAGCGGGTTGTCGACATCGGCGGCCACCTCCACCTGCACTTGCGCCAGGCGCGGGTCGAGGCCGCTGGCGTCGATGCGGGCCAGTTGTGCCAGGGCCAGGCCGCCTTCGGCCAGCGGTTGGCCTTGTGCATCCAGCAGGCGCAGGCCAAGGGCGCGCAGCATGCCACTGCCGCCGTCGTTGGTGGCGCTGCCGCCGATGGCCAGGACAATGCGCCGGGCGCCGGCCGCCAAGGCAGCGGCGACCAGCTCGCCAGTGCCCCAGGTGCTGCTGCGGCAGGCATCGCGCTGGGCGCTGGGGATCAGCTGGATGCCGCTGGCCTGGGCCATCTCGATCACCGCAGTGCGGCTTTCAGGCAGCCAGCCCCAGGCAGCTTCCACGCTCGCACCCAGTGGCCCACGCACCTGCTGGCGGCGCTGTTCGCCCTGGCTGGCGGCGACGATGGCCTCCATGGTGCCTTCGCCGCCATCCGCCATTGGGCACTCGACCAGGTTAGCCTGCGGCCACACCTGGGCCAGGCCGCTGGCGATGGCGCGGGCGACACCGGCAGCGTCGAGGCTGTCCTTGAACGAATCGGGGGCGATGACGACTTTCATGGGGCTACTCCTGTGCTGATGCCTCGCATGCTGACAGTTGTGTGATGGGGTGGCCTCTGTCGGATGCACAAAAGTGGGGGGTGGGTGTTTGGGCGGATGACTGGTCAAGCAGGATTGGGTGATGGCCACCAGGTGCATGGCGATGGTTTTGCAGCGCCGGTGAGATCGAGCGCCGCCCGCGCGGCGCATCGCTGGCAAGCCAGCTCCCACATTTGTTTCGGGCCAATTACTCCTGTGAAGGTACCGCTGCACGCCTTGGTGCATGTCTCAAGTCGGGTGAAGCGCCAGTGGTGCCCACCTCAATACCGCGTCGTACCAACAAGGCGGACAGCGATGAAGCCACAGGAGTGACTGGCCCGAAACAGATGTGGGAGCTGGCTTGCCAGCGATGCGCCGCGCGGGCGGCGCTCGATCTGATAGGCGCTGCACATCCATCGACATGCACCTGGCCGCCCTCGAGCTCAGAACAACTGCCAGGTGTACACCAGGATCAACCGGTTCTCATCGATATCACTGCGATAATTGGACCGCGCCATGGCATTGCGCACCCTAATCCCCAACCCCTTGAGCACCCCGCTCTGCACCGCATACCCCAGGTCGATGTCCCGCTCGCGGTCGCGCCCTTCGACCCCCTTGCCGGTGTCGACGTTGTCGCCGGTGATGTAGCGCACCGTGGCCGTCAACCCTGGGATACCCATGGCCGCGAAGTTGTAGTCGTAGCGCAGCTGATACGAGCGCTCGTCGGTATAGGCGAACTCATAGGTCGGCACTTCGTTGCCCAGCGGGCTGATGTTGGCGAACACCCGCGGGAACGGGCTGTCGCCGTACATGGCCTGGTAACCGGCGCCGAAGCTATGCCCCCCACGCTTGGCGGTGAACATCGAGAAGAATGCCTGGTTGTCGATATCCCCCAGCAGCGCATCGCCATCCTCGCGGGCAGTGAAGTAGCCCAGGTTGGCACTGAGCACCCAGTCCCCCACCGGTTTGCTGTGCTTGAAGCCGACGAAACTCTGCTGGTAGATATCTTCCAGCTGCCCGTGCCACAGGCTCAGGCTGCTCAGGTTGGCATTGAACGCGTAGTCGCCGCCGACATAATTGAACGCATCGCTCTCGGCCTGGCGCATAGGCACATGGCCGAGCATGGCGTTGAGCTTGCCGTCGCCGGCTTCATTGCGCAGGTGGGTGGAGCTGAGGTGGCCGGCCTGCACGGTCAACCCGTCGATTTCACTGGAGCTCAGGCTCACGCCCTGGTAGGTCGGCGGCAGCAGGCGGATATCGCTGAAGGTCAGCACCGGCAGGTTGGGCTGCAGCTCGCCTGCACGCAGTTCGGTCTTGGACAGCCGCGCCTTGAACGTCGGGGCGATGCGGCTGTATTCACTGGCGGCGCGACCATCGCCGTGTACCGGCAACAGGCCAGTGTTGACCCGGTCGGGGCTGCTGTCCAGGCGGATGCCGAGCAGGCCCAGGGCATCCACGCCAAAACCGACGGGGCCCGGCGTATAGCCGGACTTGAAATCGAGGATGAAGCCTTGGGCCCACTCCTCGGCCCTGGACTGCGGGTTGGCGCCGACGATGTCCGAGTAATCACGGCTGAAGTAATAGTTGCGGGCGCTGAGGCTGGCCTTGGCGTCCTCGAAAAAGCCGCCGTCGGCAGCCCACAGTGGTTGGCTGAGCAGGCTCAGGCCGATGGCGACGCAAGGGGTGTGGTTCATTCCGAAGCTCTCTGATCTTGTTGTTATGTGATAAAGCGCAGAACCAGAACGTGATGGGTGGCTCAGGACTCCTGTTCAGCAGTGGCGGCGCGCAGCCGTGGCCGGCGCAGGCTGACCAGCGCGTGGGCGAGCAGGCCGAACAGCAGCCCCCAGAACGCCGCCGACAGCCCAAGGAAAGTCACGCCCGAAGCGCTGACCAGGAAGGTGAACAGCCCGGCATCGCGCTCGCCGGGCTCGGCCAGGCTGCGCGCCAGGGCCTCGCTGATCGCGCCGTACAGGGCCAGGCCTGCAAGCACGGCGATCAACGCGGCGGGAAACGCAGCGAACAGCGACATCAAGGTGGCCCCGGCAATACCCAGCAGCAGGTACAGCGCACTGCCCGCCACAGCCGCCACGTAGCGTCTGCGCGGGTCTTCGTGGGCCTCGCGGCCGGTGCACAGGCTGGCGGTGACCGCCGCCAGGTTCAGCCCGTGGCAACCGAACGGCGCCAACAGCAGGCCGCCCAGGGCACTGGCACTGATCAGTGGGCTGGCCTCTGTGCGGTAGCCGGCATTGCGCAGCACCGCCATGCCCGGCATGAACTGCCCGGTCAGCGCCACCAGCACCAGCGGCAACGCCAGGCTGAAGGTCGCGGCCAGGCTGAATTGCGGCGTGGTCCATTGCGGCGTGGCCAGGGCCAGCACCAGTTCGCTGCCGCGAAATTCGCCGCTGGCCACGGTTACCAGGGCGCCCACGGTCAAGACCGCCGCCACCGCATAGCGCGGCTGCACCCGGCGCATCAGCACGTAGCTGACGAACATCGCCAGCAGCAATACCGGCTGCACCGGCAAGGCGCGGAACACCTCGATGCCGAAGCTGAACAGGATCCCGGCCTGCATGCCGGCGGCGATGGAACCGGGCAGCCGGGCGATCAGGCGGTCGAAGGCGCCACTGATGCCGATCAGCAGCAGCACCGTATTGGCCACCAGGTAGGCGCCGATCGCCTGCTCCAGGCCAATGTGCGGCAAGGCGGTGACCAGCAACGCCGAGCCCGGTATCGACCAGGCGATCACCACCGGCACCCGGTAGCGCAGGCTCAGCAGCCCCCCCAGAACAGCGCTGCCCATGGACACCGCCCACACCCACGAGGACAACTGGCCGTGGGACAGGCCAGCGGCTTCGGCGGCGTGGAAAATGATTACCAGCGGGCCGGCATAGGAAATCAGCGTGGCGATGCAGCCGGCCACGACGGCGGACAGGGAGCAATCCTTGAACAGGGTTTTCATGACACCTCTCGCATCGGCAACGGATGGCAAGGGCTTCGCCCTTGATCGCTGGCAAGCCAGCTCCCACAGAGATCAGCGCCCCCTGTGGGAGCCGGCTTGCCGGCGATTGGCCCTCAGCCCTCTTGCAACGCCCGCGGCCGCCCGCTGCGCTGTTCGGCGTCGCTGTCATGGGCCTTCTGCAGCTGGAAATCGAACTGCATCTCGGCATAACGCCCCGTCACCCCCCGCGCCCCGCCCTCGCGGAAGGTGATCTCCCCCACCAACCCATCCCGGGTGGCATAGGCGAAGTCGTCCCACAGGTACTTGTCGCCGGCCAGGTTGATCTGCGTGGTCAGGTGCCGGTGCCCAGGCGCCGAGATGAAGAAGTGGATGTGCGCCGGGCGCTGGCCGTGGCGGCCGAGCAGGTCCAGGCACTCCTGGGTCGGCCCCTGGGGGTCGCAGCCATAGCCGGACGGCACGATGGAGCGCGCGCGGTAGCGGCCTTCGGCGTCGGTGACGATGCGCCGGCGCAGGTTGTACTCGGACTGGCTCTGGTCGAAGAACGAATAGGTGCCGCGGGTGTTGGCATGCCACAGGTCCACCGTGGCCCCGGCCAGCGGCTGGCCATCGGGGCCGCGCACCTGGCCTTCGAGGTACATCACCGTGGCCTCGCCCTCCTCGCTGCCATCGTCCATGCGCACCTCGGCCTGGGCCAGCGGTGCACCGGCCACGTACAGCGGGCCTTCGATGGTGCGCGGGGTACCGCCGGTCAAGCCGACCTCGGCATCCTTGGCGTCCTGCAGCAGGTCGAGGAAGTGCTCGATGCCAAGCCCAGCCACCAGCAGCCCGGCTTCGCCGCGACCGCCCAGGCGGTTGAGGTAGTCGACGGCGAGCCAGAATTCGTCCTCGCTGACCTCCAGGTCCTCGATCAGCCGCGCGGTGTCCTGCAACACGCGCTGGACGATGCGCTTGAGGCGCGGGCTGCCCTCGTCGTTGCCAAAGCCTGCGGCTTGTTCGAAGAATTTCTGCACATCAGGGGTGTGGGCGATCTTCACGGTCATGCTCAGGTACCTCGTGTTGTTCTTGTCGTTGGGGGTTTCAGCGGTCGTCGCTGTGGACCGACGAGGGGTGGCGGCACAGGCCAGCAACCTCGATGTCCATGTAGGGGAACAGCGGCAGCTGCATCAGGGTGTCGTGCAGCGCCTCGACGCTGGGCACGTCGAACACGCTGTAGTTGGCGTAGTGCCCGGCGATGCGCCACAGGTGGCGCCAGGTGCCGTCGCGCTGCAGGCGCTGGGCCAGCTGCTTTTCGTCGGCCTTGAGTTGCGCGGCCTTGGCCGGGTCCATGTCGACCGGCAGCTTTACGGTCATCTTTACGTGGAACAGCATGGTGTTTTCTCCTTTCTCTGATCTGGCTCGGCCCTTGTGGGAGCGGCTTCAGCCGCGAACACCGGCAGAGCCGGTGCCATCCACCGCGTCGCCTGCTTCGCGGCTAAAGCCGCTCCCACAGGACTGGTTGTTTCTCTAACGGCGGGCGAAGCGCGCCAGCTGCGCCTCGTCCAGGGTCAGGCCCAGGCCAGGGGTGCTTGGCACGTGCAACTGGAAGTCGCGATACACCGGCGGCTGGTTGACGATCTCTTCGGTCAGCAGTAGCGGCCCGAACAACTCGGTGCCCCAGGTCAGCTGGCGAAGGGTCAGGAAGGCATGGGCCGAGGCCAGGGTGCCCACGCTGCCTTCGAGCATGGTCCCGCCATACAGGGCGATACCGGCCGCTTCGGCGATCTGCGCGGTGCGCAGCACGGCGCGCGGGCCGCCGTTCTTGGCGATTTTCAGGGCGAAGATGCTCGCCGCCCCGTCGGCGGCCAGGCTGAAGGCGTCCTCGACGCTTTCGATGGACTCGTCGGCCATGATCGGCGCCGGGCTGCGCTGGTTCAGGCGGATCTGCCCGCCACGGTTGATGCGCGAGATCGGCTGTTCGATCAGGTCGATGCCGTTGTCGCCCAGCACCTGGCAGGCGCGGATGGCCTGGGACTCGTCCCAGTACTGGTTGACGTCGACACGCACGCTGGCGCGCTCGCCCAGCTCGCGCTTGATCGCCACCACGTGCTTGAGGTCCTGGGCCAGCGGGTTGGCGCCGATCTTCAGCTTGAACACCCGGTGCCGGCGAATTTCCAGCATGTGCTCGGCCTCGGCGATATCGCGGGCGGTGTCGCCGCTGGCCAGGGTCCAGGCCACTTCCAGGCTGTCGCGCACGCGGCCACCGAGCAGCTCGCTGACCGGCAGGCCCAGGCGCTTGCCCTGGGCATCGAGCAAGGCGCTCTCGATGCCGGACTTGGCGAAGGTGTTGCCCTTGGCCAGCTTGTCGAGCTTGAGCATGGCCGCGTTGATGTTGTCGGCGGCCATGCCGACCAGCGCCGGCGCCAGGTAGGCGTCGATATTGGCCTTGATGCCTTCCGGGCTTTCGTAGCCGTAGGCCAGGCCACCGATGGTGGTGGCTTCGCCGATGCCTTGCACACCGTCGCTGCAGCGCAGGCGCAGGATCACCAGGGTCTGCTGCTGCAGGGTGTGCATGGCCAGCTTGTGCGGGCGGATGGTCGGCAGGTCGACGATGATCGCCTCCAGCCGGTCGATGGTCGGGCTTGTCATGCCAAGGCTCCAGTTCAGTCAGTAAAGGGTCAGGCCGTCGCCGCCAGGGCCTGGCGCCGGCCACTGGCCAGGTGCACGGCCATGGCCAGCGCGGCGATCGCGCCGGGGATGGCGAAGGCGATGAAATTGAGTTGCAGCGGCAGGTTGATGCCCATCAGCGCGCCACCGAGCAGCGGGCCGACGATGGCGCCGTTGCGCCCGATCCCGGAGGCCCAGCCCAGGCCGGTGGAACGCACCGACAGGCCGTACAGCTGGGCGGCGCCGGCGTACAGCAGGATCTGCGTGCCGATGGTGGTGGCGCCGGCGATGAAGATCAGCAGGTACAGCACCGGCATCGGGCTGTTGACCCCCAGCAGGCTGATCGACAGCGCGGCGGCGATGAAGAACGCCACCTTGACCTTGACCAGGTTGTAGCGGTCGCCCAGCCAGCCGCCGAGGATCGCCCCGGCCATGCCGCCGAAGTTCAGCACCAGCAGGAATGACAGGCTCGAACCCAGGCTGTAGCCGGCGTTGGCCATGAGTTTCGGCAGCCATGAGCTCAGTGCGTAGACCATCAGCAGGCAGCAGAAGAACGCCAGCCACAGGGCCAGGGTGCGGATGGCCAGGCCGTTGCGGAACAGTTCAAGCACCGAGGCGCCCTGCCCTTTCTTGTCCACGGCCTGCAGTTGGTCATCGGCTTGCACGTCGCAGTGCGGGTCAAGGCGTTTGAGCAGTTTGCGTGCTTCTGCCATGCGGCCCTGGCGCACCAGGAAGCCGATGGACTCGGGCAGGTAGTAGAGGATCACCGGCAGCAACAGCAGCGGCACGGCGGCGGCGAAGAACATCGACTCCCAACCGAAACGCGGCAACAGGAAGATGCCGACCCCGGCCGAGAGCATGCCACCCAGCGAGTAGCCGCTGAACATGATCGCCACCAGGGTGCTGCGCAGGCGCTTGGGGGCGTATTCGTTCATCAGCGCCACGGCGTTGGGCATCAGCCCGCCGCAGCCTAGCCCGGCAAAGAAGCGGTAGATGCCAAATTCGCTGGGGCTGCTGGCGAAACCGTTGAGGATGGTGGCCCCGGAGAACAGCGCGAAGCAGATGGCGATGCCCTTCTTGCGCCCGATGCGGTCGGCCAGGCTGCCGAACAGCAGGGCGCCGAACATCATGCCGAACAGCGCGTAGCTGCCCAGGGCGCCGGCCTGCAGCGGGGTCAGGCCCCACTCTTTCATGAGGGTCGGCAGGACCACGCCGTAGATGAACAGGTCGTAGCCGTCGAAGATCAGCAGCAGGCCGCACCAGGCCATGACCATCCAGTGGAAGGGGCTGAAGCGGGCGTTGTCGATGATCGGGTGCACGTCGAGTGTTCGCATGGCATCTGTCTCTTTTGTTTTTGTTGTGTGAAGAGAAAACCTTGCCGGGGCGGCCGTCAGCCGAGGTCGCCACCGCCCACCGGCAGGGTTACGCCGGTGATGTACGAGGCCTCGTCCGAGGCCAGGAAGAGGATTGCGCCGACCTGTTCGTCGAGGCTGCCGTAGCGCTTCATCAGGCTGCTGGAGACGGTCTGGTCGACGATCTGCTGGTACCAGCCTTTCTCCTGCGCGCTCTGCTCGGCCTGGTTGCGCGGGATGCGCCGGGGCGGTGCCTCGGTGCCGCCGGGGGCGGTGGCGTTGACGCGGATGCCGCGCTCGGCGGTTTCGAAGGCCAGGCACGCGGTGAGCGCGTTGACGCCGCCCTTGGCCGCGCCGTAGGGCACGCGGTTGACACCCCGGGTGGCGATGGACGAGACGTTGACGATGGCGCCGCTGCCGCGCTCGAGCATGTAGGGCAAGGCGGCGTGGCAGCACCACAGGGTGGGGAACAGCGAGCGCCGCACTTCGGCCTCGATCTGCTGCACGTCGTAGTGTTCGAAGGGCTTGGCCCAGATAGTGCCGCCGACATTGTTGATGAGGATGTCGAGGCGGCCGAAGGTTTCCACGGCGCGGGCCATGACCGTGGCGCAGTCGGCGTGTTGCTCGAGGTCAGCGGTGAGGGTCAGCATGCCCTCGCCGGCCAGCTCGTGGACCAGCTCGGAGCGGTCCACCGCCACCACCTGCGCGCCTTCGGCCTTGAGCCGCCAGCACACGGCGCGGCCGATGCCTTGGGCGGCGCCGGTGACCAGGGCGACCTTGTTGTGGAATCGGTTGTTCATGTCGATCTCCTTGTGGGAGCTGGCTTGCCAGCGATGAGGCCGGAACAGCCAGCCAAAATTGCTGGGCGAGGGCTTCGCCCTCGATCGCTGGCAAGCCAGCTCCCACATCGGTTCTGCCTGCCATCGCAATAAAAAGAGGCCACCCTCACCCGCACGATGCGGGCAGCCCCGTAAAAGCCTCAGGCTGCCGCGGCGAACTTCTCGTAGTAGAAGTTGGCCGGGGTAATGCCCTGTTCGCGGATGTACTGGCTGACTGCCTCGACCATCGGTGGCGGGCCGCACAGGTACACATCCACATCGCCTTCGTTGAGGTGGCGCGGCTCGATGTGCTGGGTCACGTAGCCCTTCTGCGGGTACTGGCTGTCGGGGTTGGCCACGCAGGCGCTGTAGGTGAAGTTGGGGATGCGCGCGGCCAGGGCCTGCAGGCGGTCCAGCTCGACCAGGTCGAAGTCGTTGGTCACGCCGTAGATCAGGTGCAGTGGGTGCTCGCTGCCCTGCTCGGCGATCTTCTCCAGCATGGCGGTGAATGGCGCGAGGCCCGTGCCGCCGGCCAGCAGCAGCAAGGGGCGCTGGATCGGCCGCAGGTAGAAACTGCCCAGCGGGCCGGCCAGGCTCATGCTGTCGCCAGCCTTGGCCAAACCGGTGAGGAAGCTGCTCATCAGCCCGCCCGGCACGTTGCGGATCAGGAAGCTGACTTCGCCGTCCTTGGGCAGCGAGCTGAACGAATAGGCGCGACTCTGCTCGCTGCCCGGCACCTTGAGGTTGACGTACTGCCCCGGCAGGAACGCCAGGCGGTTCAGTGCCTCGCCCTTGATCGACAAGGCGATGGTGCTGGCCGACAGTTGGCGCACAGCGCTGATGGCCGCCTCGAAGCTGGCCTGCTCGGTCTTGCACAGCTGCGACGAGGCCGGGATGCGCACCACGCAGTCGCTTTCGGCGCGCATCTGGCAGGTGAGCACGTAGCCCTGGGCGATTTCCTCCTCGCTCAGGGCGTCCTCGATGAAGTTGTCGCCCAGGTCGTAACGGCCCGATTCGGCCTTGCATTTACAGGTGCCGCAGGCGCCGTCACGGCAATCCAGCGGAATGTTGATGCCCTGGCGGTAGGCGGCATCGGCCACGGTCTCATGGCCGTCGGCCTCGATGAAGCGGGTGACCCCGTCTTCGAAATTCAGTGCGATGTGGTAGCTCATGGTGCACCTCACGGGCGAGCCTGGCCGCGGCGCGCCGTGGGGCACAGCGACAGGCTCGGCCTGGTGGATCAGATGTGGTAGATGTCGATGACCTGACGGACGTAATCGTTTTTCAGCACCACCTTCTTGTGCCTGATCAGCGGCTGCTCGCCGCGCAGGTCGAGGGTGTAGAAGCTGGTGCCGAAGTAGCTGTCGGTGGTCTTGTAGCGAAAGCTCAGGGTGTGCCAGTTGAAGCGCACCTGGCAGCTGCCCTCGCCCTGTTCGACGATCTCGATGTTGCTGATGTTGTGCGAGGTGCGGGTGTCCGGCACGGTGGCGCTGGAGCGCTCGGTCTTGATGCGGAATACCCGGTCCTCGAGGCCGCCACGGTTGCCGTACCAGATCAGCGAGATCTCGCTCTGCGGGTCTTCGGTCAGGCTGTCGTCATCGTCCCAGGACGGCATCCAGAACGTCGCATCGCTGCTGTACAGCTCCAGCCATTGGTCCCACTGGGCATCGTCCAGGTAGCGCGCTTCGCGGTAGAGGAAGTCGCGCACGGTGTCATGCAGGCTCATTGCACGGCCTCCACGGGGATCAGTTGCTGTTCGTCTTTCAACGCCTGGATCATGGTGTCCTGCCAGTACTTGTGCTGCAGCACGAACAAACCTTCGTCCTCGGTGCGCACGCCCGACAGCAGCGGTTTGAGTTCGATCTCCTTGGCCGCCTCGTCGGCACCTTCGACCCAGTGCTGCGCGCCGCGCGACATGTCGTTCCAGCCGGTGCCGCCGCCGTAGCCGGTCTGGCAGGAGCGGAACTCTTCCAGGTCATCCGGGGTGGCCATGCCACTGACGTTGAAGAAGTCCTCGTACTGGCGGATGCGCTTGGCCCGGGCATCGGCGCTCTCGCCCTTCGGCGCGATGCAGTAGATGGTGATCTCGGTCTTGTTCACCGAAATCGGCCGGGCGATGCGGATCTGCGAGCTGAACTGGTCCATCAGGTACACGTTCGGGTACAGGCACAGGTTGCGCGAGTTCTCGATCATCCAGTCGGCGCGGGCCTGGCCGAAATCGGCGGCCATCTGGTCGCGGCGCTCATAGGCCGGGCGATCCTCGGGGTTGGCCCAACGGGTCCACAGCAGCAGGTGACCGTGGTCGAAGGAGTAGAAGCCGCCACCCTGCTTGGCCCAGGCGCCGGCGCTCATGGTCTTGATCTCGTCGCCCGCTTCGCGCTGCTTGCGCTGGTTCTGGGTGGCGGCGTAGTTCCAGTGCACGGAGCTGACGTGGTAGCCGTCGGCGCCGTTTTCGGCGGTGAGCTTCCAGTTGCCTTCGTAGATGTAGGAACTGGCGCCGCGCAGCACCTCCAGGCCCTCGGGGGACTGGTCGACGATCATGTCGATGATCTTCGCCGACTCGCCCAGGTGCTCGACCAAGGGTTTCACGTCGGCGTTCAGGCTGCCGAACAGAAAGCCGCGGTACGACTCGAAACGCGCCACCTTGGTCAGGTCGTGGGAGCCGTCGCAGTTGAAGCTGTCGGGGTAGCCGGCGTTGCTCGGGTCCTTGACCTTGAGCAGCTTGCCGCTGTTGTTGAAGGTCCAGCCGTGGAACGGGCAGGTGTAGCTGGACCGGTTGCCGCGCTTGTGCCGGCAGAGCATGGCGCCGCGGTGGCTGCAGGCATTGAGGAAGGCGTTGAGCACCCCGTCCTTGTTGCGCGCGATGAAGATCGGCTGGCGCCCCATGGTCAGGGTGAGGAAGTCGTTGTTTTCGGGGATCTGGCTTTCGTGGGCCAGGTAGATCCAGTTGCCCTCGAAGATGTGCTTCATCTCCAGGTCGAACAGGCGCGGGTCGGTGAACATTTCACGCTTGCAACGATAGACGCCCTTCTCCCGGTCATCTTCGAGCATGGCATTGAGGTAGTCGAATCCCAGGGACATGGCCAGGGCCTCCATTGTTATTGTTCAGGCCGGGTCAGGTTATGCCCTGGGTGGGGGCGCAGATATCCAGATCGTGCAGAGTGCTATCCGTTTTGTGCAGGCAGGGTTTTGCGCCATCTGTGCTGGCATTGTTCGCGGGCCGTCAGGTGTTCGCCGGGGAATAGAGTAATGGCCACCAGGTGTTCGCCGGTGATTTTGCAGCGCCTATGAGATCGAGCGCCGCGCGGGCGGCGCTCGATCTCAAGAGCGCTGCAAAGCTTTCGCCTGGTACCTGGCCGCCCTCACGCGGTAGCCAGCCAGGCCCTCCGAGGGCATGCCACACAAACCGCAAATATTGGGTAGAGCCCGCCAGGTGTTCGCCGGGAAATAGTGTAATGGCCACCAGGTGTTCGCCGATTTTTTTGCTGCGCCTATAAGATCGAGCGCCGCCCGCGCGGCGCATCGCTGGCAAGCCAGCTCCCACATCTATTTCGGGCCAGTTACTCCTGTAAGTTCATCACTGTCCGCCTTGTTGGTACGACGCGGTTTCAGCGTGGGCGTTGCTGCCGCCCCACATGACTCAAGACATGCGCCAAGGCGGGCAGCGGTACCTTCACAGGCATAATTGGCCCGAAACAAATGTGGGAGCTGGCTTGCCAGCGATGCGCCGCGCGGGCGGCGCTCGATCTCAAGAGCGCTGCAAGGCCTTCGCCTGGCACCTGGCCGCCCTCACGCGGATGATCGGCCCCGCGCTGGCCAGCGGCGAACTGATCCAGGTGCTGGCTGACTGGGCCCACTACTACCCCGGCCTGCACCTGTATTGCCCGAGCCGGCGCCAGGTGCCGACGGTGCTCAGGGCCTTCATCGAGTTCGCACGTAGTCAGCTTCATTGATTGAACCGATAGCATTTATCCATTGAACGCCACCGCAAAGGTGCAGTAAGCTCGGGCACATTCACTGGAGAGCAACATGTCGAAACATTCCTGCAACCACGCCAACCCCACCGGTCGCCCAGCGCACCGCGTGCTGGCCGTTGCCGGTCGTAACGCCGTTGCACCCTTTTATTTTGGTTATTGGTTTAGCTACTAGGCGCCGATAACCCACCCGGCGCCCACTTTCGAGGGGCCGCCGAACACGAGAATACTCAAACCCCCGGTCGGCTTCCCGACCGGGGGTTTTGCTTTTTCGGGCTTTCAAAAACATCGATTCATCTTGAGGACAGATTCATGAACTACGCCACTTACTACTACCCAAGCACCTATGCATGGCGATTTAGCCAATCCCGTTCGGGCCAGCCTGCCGCCTCCGTTCGGTCGATTTCCGGTGGCAATGCCGCACAACTACCCAATTTGACGACCAGTCGAACACCTCTATAGGGCCGACCGCGCGGGCCAGAACCCGCCGTCCGCCCAGGGAAAAAAAGCCATGCACGCCTCGAACCTCGCCCTGCCCCTGACCCAACCGCAAGCGGCCAACGCCACTGTCAGCAAGCGCTTGCCCAGCCCGCACCTGCTCAAGCAGCAGATGCCGCTGTCGACCGAACTCACCCAGCAAGTCCATGCCCATCGCCAGGCGATCCGCGCCATCCTTGAAGGCCGCGACGAACGCCTGCTGGTGATCGTCGGCCCGTGCTCGATCCATGACCCGCGCGCGGCGCTGGAATACGCCGACCGCCTGGCGGCGCTCAACCATGAAGTCGGCGACAAGCTGCTGCTGGTGATGCGCGCCTACGTCGAAAAACCCCGTACCACTGTGGGCTGGAAAGGCCTGGCCTACGATCCGCACCTGGATGGCAGCGACGACATGCACGCCGGCATCGCCCTGTCCCGTGGCTTGATGCTGAGCATGATCGAGCGCGGCCTGCCGATCGCCACCGAGCTGCTGCAACCCATGGCCGCTGGCTACTTCGACGACCTGCTGGGTTGGGCAGCCATTGGCGCGCGCACCACCGAGTCGCAGATCCACCGTGAGATGGTCAGTGGCCTGGAGCTGCCGGTCGGCTTCAAGAACGGCACCGATGGCGGCATCGCCATTGCCTGCGACGCCATGCGCAGCGCCGCGCATCCGCACCGCCACTTCGGCATGGACGCCCAGGGCTACCCGGCGATCATCGAGAGCCTCGGCAACCCGGACACCCACCTGGTGCTGCGCGGTGGCCACAAGGGCCCGAACTACGATGCCCACAGCGTGGCCCAGGCGCGCCAGGGCCTGGCCAAGGCGGGCCTGGCGCCACGCATCATGGTCGATTGCAGCCATGCCAACAGCGGCAAGGACCCGATGCGTCAGCCCGCGGTGTTCGAAGATGTGCTGCAGCAACGCCTGGCCGGCGACCGCTCGCTGGTGGGGGTGATGATCGAGGGCCACCTGTTCGACGGTTGCCAGGCTTTGGGTGCCGGTGCGCTGAAGTACGGCGTATCGATCACCGACGGCTGCCTGGGCTGGAGCGCGACCGAGAGCATGCTGCGCGAAGCGGCCAAACGTTTGTAGGAAACCGTCGGCAAGCCTTGCGAGACAGGGCCTAGACAAGTGCGCTAGGCTTGCCCTTTTTCACCCCCTAGGAGCAGTTCCCCATGGCCCGAGCCACCGCCCGCCACATCCTCGTCAGCAGCGAAGAGAAGTGCAACGAACTCAAAGCACAGATCGAAGCCGGCGCCGACTTCGCCGAAATCGCCAAGGCCAACTCCACCTGCCCGTCCAGCCGCCAGGGCGGTGACCTGGGCTCGTTCGGCCCGGGCCAGATGGTCAAGGAATTCGACACCGTGGTGTTCAGCGCCCCGGTCAACACCGTGCAAGGCCCGGTGAAGACCCAGTTCGGCTACCACCTGCTGGAAGTGACCAGCCGCCAGGACTGAGGCGTTCTTGATCGCCCGCCCCTGCGCTGAACCTGTGGGAGCGGGCTTGCCCGCGAATGCGTCCGCCCAGACAACGACGTTGCTCGAACGGACGCATTCGCAGGCAAGCCCGCTCCCACAGCTACTGTGTTGCATCGCCCTGGCGTGCATGGCCTGTTTCGTCCAGGCCGCCCCCACCCACGCCCTCACCGTCTACGGTGAAGCCCCCCGCTACCCCGCCAGTTTCCAGCACTTCGCCTACGTAAACCCAGATGCCCCCAAAGGCGGCAGCCTGCGCCGTTCGGCCCTGGAGATCGGCCAGTTCGACCACATCCTGCCGTTCATCGACAAGGGCATTGGCGTCAGCCAGGTCGAAGGCTGGCTGTATGCGCCACTGGCCATGCGCGCCTTCGACGAGCCCTACACGGTCTATGGCCTGATCGCCCAGCACCTGGAGCGCGGCCCCGACGACGCCTGGCTGCGCCTGTACCTCGACCCGCGCGCCACCTTCGCCGACGGCAAGCCGGTGCGCGCCGAGGATGTGCGTTTCACCTTCGAGCTGCTGATGAGCAAGGGCAGCCTCAATTACCGCACGCGTTTCGCCGAAGTGGCCGGGGTGACAGTCGAAGGCCCGCGGCAGATACGCTTCGACTTCAAGCAGCCGCACGGGCGCACCCTGGCGCTGGACCTGGCCAGCCTGCCAGTGCTGCCCGAACATGACTGGCAGCAACGCGACTTCGCCAATGGTGCTGGTTTCGACAAGCCCGTGGGCAGCGGCCCGTACCGCATCAGCCGGATCGACAACGGCCGCAGCATCACCTTCGAGCGCAATGCCGACTGGTGGGCCAAAGACCTGCCGGTGGCCCGTGGCCTGTACAACTTCCAGCGCCTGCGCATCGAATATTTCGGCGATACCGAGGTGGCGCGCCAAGTGCTCAAGGGTGGCGGCTACGACTACAACCGCGAGTTCTCCGCCACCGCCTTCACCCTCGGCTACAACGGCGCCCAGCTCGACGACGGGCGCCTGCAGCGCGCCCACCTGGGCCCGGCCAAGCCGCAGGTGGCCCAGGGCTTCGTCTTCAACCTGGCCAGGCCGCAGTTCCAGGACCGCCGGGTGCGCCAGGCCCTGGGCATGCTCTGGGACTTCGAGTGGAGCAACCGGCAGATGATGCGCAATCTGTACATCCGCCAGCAGAGCCTGTTCTCCAACACCGCGCTGGCAGCCCGCGCGCTGCCGGACGCGGACGAACTCAAGCTGCTGGAACCGCTGCGCGGCCAGGTGCCCGACGAAGTGTTCAGCCAGGTGTTCAGCGCCCCGGTCACCGACGGCACCGGGATCATCCGCCCGCAGCAGTTGCAAGCCCTGGCGCTGCTCCAGGCCGCCGGCTGGCGCCCCGAGGGCGATCGCCTGGTCAATGCCCAGGGCGAACCGCTGAGCTTCACCTTCCTCAACGGCCAGTCGGGCATGGAACGCCTGCTGCTGCCGTGGAAGCGCAACCTGGCGCAGATCGGCATCGAGCTGAACATCCGCAACGTCGACGCCGCGCAGTACGTCAACCGCCTGATGGCCCGCGACTACGACATGGTCGTCACCGGCTACCCGGTGACCCTGTCGCCGGGCAGCGAGCTGTACAACTACTTCGGCTCCGCTGCGGCCAACGACCCCGGCTCGAACAACCTGATGGTGCTCAAGGACCCGGCGGTGGACCAGCTGCTCGACGGGCTGGTGCGCGCAAGCAGCCAGCCCGACATGCTGCGCCACGCCCATGCCCTGGACCGGGTGCTGCAATGGAACTACTACTGGATCCCCAACTACTACCCGCCGGGCAGTTCGACGGTCTGGTGGAACCGCTTCGGCCTGCCCAAGGTGCAAGCCACCTATGACGAAGGCCTGGACACCTGGTGGGAGGTCAGCCCGACGGCGCTGACTAGCGAACAGATGGCCGAACGGCTCGGGAAACAGCCATGACCAGCTACATTCTGCGCCGCCTGCTGCTGATCATCCCCACGTTGCTGGCGATCCTGCTGGTCAACTTCGCCATCGTCCAGGCCGCCCCCGGCGGCCCGGTGGAACAGGCCGTGGCGCGGCTGCAGGGCCTCGGCGGCGGCGCCCCCGGCGCACGGGCCGAGGCGGTGCACGGCGAGTCCCGCGCCACCCGTGGCCTGGACCCCAAGCTGATCGAGGAGATCAAGCGCCAGTACGGCTTCGACAAGTCCGCCCCCGAGCGGCTGTGGCTGATGCTCGGCCAGTATGCTCGGCTGGACTTCGGCCAGAGCTTCTTCCGCGGCGCCAAGGTCACCGACCTGATCCTCGAGAAACTGCCGGTGACGCTGTCGCTGGGTTTCTGGGCGACGCTGATCACCTACCTGGTGTCGATCCCGCTGGGCATCCGCAAGGCGGTGCGCCATGGCAGCCGCTTCGATGCCTGGAGCAGCGCGCTGATCGTGGTCGGCTATGCCCTGCCCTCGTTCCTGTTCGCCCTGCTGCTGATCGTGCTGTTTGCTGGCGGCACCTCACTCAACTGGTTCCCGGTGCGCGGGCTGGTGTCGGATGACTTCGACCAGCTCAGCCTGCTGGGCAAGCTGGCCGATTACTTCTGGCACCTGGTGCTGCCGGTCGGCGCCCTGGTGATCGGCGGTTTCGCCACCTTGACCCTGCTGACCAAGAACGCCTTCCTCGACGAAATCTCCCGGCAGTACGTGGTCACCGCCCGGGCCAAGGGCCTGAGCGAACGCCGGGTGCTGTACGGCCATGTGCTGCGCAACGCCATGCTGCTGGTGGTGGCCGGGTTGCCGCAGGCGCTGATCACGGTGTTCTTCGCCGGTTCCCTGCTGATCGAGGTGATCTTCTCCCTCGATGGCCTGGGCCGCATGAGCTACGAAGCGGCGGTGTCGCGGGACTACCCGGTGGTGTTCGGCACGCTGTTCATCTTCACCCTGGCCGGGCTGCTGATCCGCTTGATCGGCGACCTCTGCTACACGGCGCTCGACCCGCGCATCGACTTCGACGCGAGGGGCCGCTGATGCTCTCGCCCATCGCTCGACGCCGCCTGAAGCGCTTTCGCGCCAACCGCCTTGGCTGGGTCTCGCTGTGGCTGTTCGCCGGCCTGTTGATACTCAGCCTTGGCGCGGAGCTGGTGGCCAACGACAAGCCACTGCTGCTGTCGTATAAAGGCCAGCTGTACACCCCCGCGCTCAAGCGCTACACCGAGAAGCAATTCGGCGGCCAGTTGCCGTTCCAGCCCGATTACCGCAGCCAGTACGTGCGCCAACTGATCGAGGGCCAGGGCGGCTGGATGCTGTTCGCGCCCATCCCGTTCAGCGCCGACACCCCCAACTACGACCTGCAGGTACCCACCCCCAGCCCGCCCAGCGCGGTCAACTGGCTGGGCACCGATGACCAAGGGCGCGACGTGCTGGCGCGGGTGCTGTACGGCACGCGGGTGTCGCTGCTGTTCGCCTTTGCCCTGACCGTGCTCAGCGTGCTGATCGGCGTCACCGCCGGCGCCTTGCAGGGCTATCACGGGGGCTGGGTCGACCTGCTCGGGCAGCGCCTGCTGGAGGTGTGGTCGGGGTTGCCGGTGCTGTACCTGCTGATCATCCTCTCGGGCTTCGTCGAGCCGGACTTCTGGTGGCTGCTGGGGATCATGGCGCTGTTTTCGTGGCTGGCGCTGGTCGATGTGGTGCGCGCCGAGTTCCTGC
The DNA here is from genome assembly GCF_050586605.1 of Pseudomonas sp. ES1. Lineage (NCBI taxonomy): Bacteria > Pseudomonadati > Pseudomonadota > Gammaproteobacteria > Pseudomonadales > Pseudomonadaceae > Pseudomonas > Pseudomonas sp. ES1. The sequence goes on from NZ_JBOBDM010000007.1 coordinate 120,369, forward strand.
GCGGGCGCAACCTGGAGTACGTCAAGGCGGCCCGGGCGCTGGGGCTGCCGGACAGCCAGGTGATGCTGCGGCATATCCTGCCCAACGCCATGAACGCCACCCTCACCTACGTACCCTTCATGCTCACCGGGGCGATCACTACCCTTACCGCGCTGGATTTCCTCGGTTTCGGCATGCCTGCGGGCAGTGCCTCGCTGGGCGAACTGGTGACCCAGGGCAAGCAGCACCTGGAGGCGCCATGGCTGGGCTTTACCGCGTTCTTTGCCCTGGCGCTGATCCTGTCGTTGCTGGTGTTCATCGGCGATGCGCTGCGTGAGGCGTTCGATCCACG
>NZ_JBOBDM010000008.1:0-120122 GCF_050586605.1 Pseudomonas sp. ES1
TCTATATAGCTACGCCACTAGGAGATCACTCAGCCTTGAGAGTAACTCGCCCAAAGGCCTTCTTGCCCGCCTGGCACACATGGGTAGCTCCCAGGGCAAACATGAAATCACGCTCAACCACTGCACCATCAACCTTCACGGCGCCAGCACTGAGCAGATCCCGTGCCTGAGCCGAGTTTTTCACAAGCCCAGCCCGGTTCAACACAGCAGCAATCGGCAAGCTTTCAGCCGCAGCGACTTCGATCTCGGGCAGATCCTCAGGCAGCTCGCCCTCCTTCATCCGATTACCCGCCGCACGGTGAGCATTGGCAGCAGCCTCTTCACCATGGAAGCGCGCTACGATTTCTTCCGCCAGCTTGATCTTGATGTCACGCGGATTCGCGCCCTGCGCCACATCCGCACGGAACTGGTCGATCTCCTCCATGGAACGGAAGCTGAGCAACTCGAAGTAACGCCACATCAAGGTGTCCGGAATCGACACGAGCTTGCTGAACATCACACCCGGCGCTTCCTGGATGCCGACGTAGTTGCCCAACGACTTGGACATCTTCTTCACGCCGTCGAGCCCTTCGAGCAGCGGCATGGTGACGATGTTCTGCGCCTCCTGACCATAAGAGCGCTGCAGCTCACGCCCCATCAGCAGGTTGAATTTCTGGTCCGTGCCGCCTAGCTCAACGTCCGCCTTCAACGCCACCGAGTCATAGCCCTGTACCAGCGGATAGAGGAACTCATGGATCGCGATAGGCTGATTGCTGCTGTAGCGCTTGTCGAAGTCGTCACGCTCGAGCATGCGCGCGACCGTGTACTGCGAAGCCAGGCGGATGAAATCAGCCGGCGTGAGCTTATCCATCCAGGTGGAGTTGAACGCGACCTCGGTCTTGGCCGGGTCAAGAATCTTGAACACCTGCTGCTTATAGGTCTCGGCGTTATCCAGCACCTGTTCGCGCGTCAGCGGCGGGCGAGTGGCACTCTTGCCGCTCGGGTCACCGATCATGCCGGTGAAGTCACCAATCAGGAAGATCACCTGGTGACCCAGATCCTGGAACTGGCGCAGCTTGTTGATCAGCACCGTGTGGCCCAGGTGCAGGTCCGGCGCGGTAGGGTCGAAGCCCGCTTTGATACGCAGCGGCTGGCCGCGCTTGAGCTTCTCCACCAGTTCCGACTCGACCAATACCTCTTCCGCACCGCGCTTGATTAGCGCCAGCTGCTCTTCAACAGACTTCATAGACAGACCCGCAAGGCTCAGATTCAAGGGGAGCCAACCATACAAGATCGGCCATCAAATACAAGTTTCGCAACGGAATGTGACCCGAACGGCGCAACGCAACGTCTACGCGCCCTTGCGCGAGAATGGTTTTGGTTATATTTTATACAGTTATTTCATCTTCATCATGTCATTCATCTTTTCCACTTCATCCTTTTCAAAGTCACCTCACTTATGACCAACGAAACGCCTAAAGCGCCCCCGCTTTATCCGAAAAGCCATCTGTTGGCCGCCAGCGGCATCGCTGCTCTCCTCAGCCTGGCCTTGCTGGTATTCCCTTCCAGCGAAGTAGAAGCCAAGAAAACCACGCTAAGCCTGGAGCTGGAGAGCCCGGCAGAGCAGCTGAAGGAAGAGTCCCGCGTCGCGCCACTGGTGCAATCCGAACAACGCACCGACTCGCCTTTCGCCCAGATCGAAGGCGATGAAGCGGACACCGCCCAGGCCAAGCCCGAGCCCGCCCCCGTCGCCAAACAGGAAGACAAGGCCCCCGGCCACCGCGAGGTAGTCGTGGCCCGCGGCGATACGCTCTCCACACTGTTCAACAAGGTTGGCCTGCCGGCCAACGCCGTCCACGACCTGCTGGCGAGCAACAAGCAGGCCAAGCAGTTCAGCCAGCTCAAGCATGGCCAGGTACTGCAGTTCGAACTGGACAAGAACGGCCAACTGACCAGCCTGCACAGCAAGGTCAGCAACCTCGAAACCATCCGCCTGACCCGCACCGACAAGGGCTTCAGCTTCGATCGCGAAGTCAGCAAGCCAGTCATGCGCACCGCCTACGCCCATGGCGTGATCAAGAGTTCGCTCTCGGCCTCGGCGCAACGCGCGGGGCTGTCCCACAGCATGACCATGGACATGGCACGCATCCTCGGTTACGACATCGACTTCGCCCAGGACATCCGCCCGGGCGACGAATTCGACGTGGTCTATGAGCAGAAGATGATGGACGGCAAGGTGGTCGGCACCGGCAACATCCTGTCGGCCCGCTTCACCAACCGCGGCAAGACCTACACCGCCGTGCGCTACACCAACAAGCAAGGCAACACCAACTACTACACCGCCGACGGCAACAGCCTGCGCAAGGCGTTCATCCGTACGCCGGTGGACTTCGCCCGCATCAGTTCGCGCTTTTCCGCTGGCCGCAAACACCCGATCCTGAACAAGATCCGCGCCCACAAAGGTGTCGATTACGCCGCCCCGCGCGGCACACCAATCAAGGCCGCCGGCGATGGGCGCATTGAGCTGGCCGGGCGCCGTGGCGGCTATGGCAACACCGTGATCATTGCCCACGGCAACGCCTACAAGACGCTCTATGGCCACATGCAGGGCTTCGCCAAGGGCATCAAGACCGGCGGCAGCGTCAAACAAGGCCAGGTCATCGGCTACATCGGCACTACCGGCCTGTCGACCGGCCCGCACCTGCACTACGAGTTCCAGGTCAACGGCGTGCACGTCGACCCACTGAGCCAGAAGGTGCCGATGGCCGACCCGATCGCCAAGGCTGAGCGCGCGCGCTTCAACCAGCAGAGCCAACCCTTGATCGCCCGTATGGATCAGGAAAAGGCCACCCTGCTCGCCGCCAACAAGCGCTGACCACATGGCGCTCTATCTTGGCGTGATGTCCGGGACCAGCCTTGATGGCCTGGACATCGCCCTGATCGAACAAGGCGAGCAGCTTCGGCTGCTCGCCACCCACTACATCCCCATGCCCACCGACCTGCGCCAGCAGCTGCTCGGCCTTTGCGCCAGCGGCCCCGACGAGATCGCCCGCGCGGCACTGGCGGAGAACCACTGGGCCACCCTCGCCGCCGAAGGGATCAACTACCTGCTGCGCGAGCAAGGCCTGCAGCCCGATGCCATCGACGCCATCGGCAGCCATGGGCAGACCATTCGCCACGAACCCGCCCGCGGCTTCACGGTACAGATCGGCAACCCGGCGCTGCTGGCCGAGCTGACCGGCATCTGTGTGGTCGGTGACTTCAGGCGCCGCGACGTGGCGGCGGGCGGCCAGGGCGCGCCGCTGGTGCCGGCCTTCCATGAAGCGCTGTTCGGCCACCTTGGCCAGCGACTGGCGATTCTCAATGTGGGCGGTTTCAGCAACCTCAGCTTGATCGAGAAGGACAAGCCAGTGCATGGCTTCGACTGCGGGCCGGGCAATGTGCTGCTGGATGCCTGGATCGAGCGCAAGCGCGGCCAGGTATTTGATGCCGATGGCGCCTGGGCGGCGAGCGGGGCGGTGCAGCCGGCCTTGCTCCATGCACTGCTGAGCGACCCGTTCTTCGCTGGCAGCGGCCCGAAAAGCACCGGCCGCGAGGTCTTCAACCTGCCTTGGCTCGACGGCCATCTCGCCCAACTGCCCAGCTACCGCGACGAAGACGTACAGGCCACCCTGCTGGAGCTGACTGCACGCAGCATCATCGACTCGCTAGGCCAGGCTCAACAAGGCACCGAAGCCTTGCTGGTGTGCGGCGGAGGCGCCCGCAACGGCGCGCTGATGGCACGCTTGGCGCAACTGCTGCCGGACGCCCAGGTGTCCAGCACAGCAGCGCACGGCGTCAATCCGGACTGGGTCGAGGCCATGGCCTTTGCCTGGCTGGCCCATTGCTGCCTGGAACGCATCCCCGCCAACCGGCCCAGCGTCACCGCCGCCAGGGGCCTGCGCGTCCTCGGCGCAATCTACCCCGCGTAGCCAGCCGCACAATGCAAAACGCCGCGCAAATGCGCGGCGTTTTCATGTCAGCCCACAGATCAGATCGAGAACGACGAACCACAGCCACAGGTGGTGCTGGCATTCGGGTTCTTGATCACGAAGCGCGAACCTTCCAGGCCTTCCTGGTAGTCCACTTCGGCGCCCGCCAGGTACTGGAAGCTCATCGGGTCAACCACCAGCGCGACACCTTCACGCTCGACGATAGTGTCATCCTCGGCCACGTCTTCATCGAAGGTGAAGCCGTACTGGAAGCCCGAGCAACCACCGCCCGTCACGAAAACGCGCAGCTTCAGACGCTCGTTGCCCTCTTCGCTGACCAGGGTCTTCACCTTGTGTGCAGCCCCTGGGGTGAACTCCAAAGCCGTGGGGGTGAAGGTTTCGACGCTCATGCTGATTCTCCCGGCGCAGTGCCGCCATAAAACTCGATGGCGCGTATTATCCGCTTGTCCGAGAAAATCGGTCAACAATACGAAAGCTGCAAGCGACTAGCCGCAAGCTTCAAGCCGAATACGACAGCCCCGCTTGCAGCTTGAAGCTTGCAACTTGCCACTGCTTTAAGGCAACAGGCCGGCGTGGGACAGGCCCATGCGCTCGTCCAGGCCGAACAGGATGTTCAGGTTCTGCACCGCCTGGCCGGACGCGCCCTTGACCAGGTTGTCGATCACCGACAGCACCACCACCAGGTCGCCACCCTGTGGCCGGTGCACAGCGATACGGCAGACGTTGGCGCCGCGCACGCTGCGGGTCTCTGGGTGGCTGCCGGCCGGCATCACGTCGACGAACGGTTCGTTGGCATAGCGCTTTTCGAACAGCGCCTGCAGATCGACCGACGTATCAACGACGTTGGCATAAAGGGTGGCATGAATGCCGCGGATCATCGGGGTCAGGTGAGGCACAAAGGTCAGGCCGATGTCCTTGCCTGCGGCCAGTCGCAGGCCTTGGCTGATTTCCGGCAGATGGCGGTGCCCTTTGACCGCATAGGCCTTCATGCTCTCGCCGGCCTCGCAGAACAGCGAACCTACGGCGGCACCACGGCCTGCACCACTGACGCCGGACTTGCAGTCGGCGATCAGCCGCGAAGGGTCGGCCAGGCCAGCTTCCAGCAACGGCAGGAAGCCCAGCTGGGTAGCGGTCGGGTAGCAACCGGGCACGGCGATCAGGCGCGCCTGGCGGATCTTCTCGCGGTTCACTTCAGGCAGGCCGTAGACCGCGTCCTTGAGCAGTTCAGGCGCGCCGTGCGGTTGCCCGTACCACTTGCCCCACTCCACGGCGTCCTGCAGGCGGAAGTCGGCGGACAGGTCGATGACCTTGGTGCCCGCCGCCAGCAGCTCGCCGGCCAGGGCGTGGGCCACGCCGTGCGGGGTAGCGAAGAACACCACATCACAGGCGCCCAACGCCTTGCTGTCCGGCACGCTGAAACACAGCCCGTCGTAGTGGCCGCGCAGGTTGGGGTACATGTCGGCAACCGCCACGCCCGCTTCGGAGCGCGAAGTGATGACCGCCACTTCGGCCTGTGGATGCTGCGCCAGCAGACGCAGCAGTTCGACACCGGTGTAACCCGTGCCGCCGACGATACCGACCTTGATCATAACGCTTGCCCCTTATCAACGAGCCCACTGGAAAGCGCACGATAATAGGGGCCCGGCAGGCCTGTAACAACTATTCCCATGACCCTTTGGCGCTTGCCCACTACTATTCGCACGACCGTGAAAACCTGAAGGAACCGCACATGCTCTATCTATGGATCAAGGCGCTGCACATCGTCAGCGTGGTTTGCTGGTTCGCCGGCCTGTTCTACCTGCCACGCCTGTTCGTCTACCACGCCCAGAGCCAGGACAGCATCAGCCTCGACCGCTTCATCACCATGGAGCGCAAGCTGTACCGGGGCATCATGAACCCGGCGATGATCGCCACCTATGTGTTCGGCGGCTGGATGCTCTACCTCAACCCCGGCTGGCTGAGCCAGGGCTGGCTGCACGCCAAGCTGACCCTGGTGGTGCTGCTGACCGCCTACCATCATATCTGCGGCGCCCAGCGCAAACGCTTCGCCGCCGGCACCAATACCCGCAGCCACGTGTACTACCGCTGGTTCAACGAGGCGCCGGTACTGATCCTGCTGGGGATCGTAATTCTGGTGGTGGTCAAACCGTTCTGACGATAGCCCACCCTGCACAGGAGTTTCGCCATGTCCCTGCCCGCCTCGCTGCAACAACGGCTGCGCCTGCCACTGGTGGCCGCGCCGATGTTCCTGATTTCCAACCCGCAACTGGTGCTGGCCTGTTGCGCCAGCGGTGTGGTGGGCAGCTTCCCTGCGCTCAACCAACGCGACAGCGCAGGCTTCAAGGCCTGGCTGGAGGAGATAGAGGCAGGCCTGGCTCAGTTGCAAGCGCCAGCCCCCTATGCAGTCAACCTGATCGTCCATCCAAGCAATCCGCGTCTGCAGGCCGACCTGGCCCTGTGCGTCGAGCATCGCGTGCCCATCGTCATCACCAGCCTCGGTGCAGTGAAGGAGGTGGTGGATGCAGTGCACGGCTACGGCGGCCTGGTGTTCCATGACGTGACCACCCGACGCCATGCGCAGAAGGCGGCAGAGGCCGGTGTCGATGGGCTGATCGCCGTGGCCGCCGGCGCGGGTGGCCATGCCGGCACCTGGAGCCCGTTCGCCCTGGTCGCCGAGATCCGCCAGTTCTTCGACAAGACCCTGCTGCTGGCAGGCTGCCTCAACCACGGCCACGAACTGCTCGCGGCGCAATTGCTGGGGGCAGACCTGGGCTACATGGGCACACGCTTCATCGCCACCCGTGAGAGCCAGGCACAGGACGCCTATAAACAGATGATCCTCAGCGCAACCGCCGCCGATATCATCCACACGCCAGCAGTATCCGGCATCCCGGCCAGCTTTCTGCGGCAAAGCCTGGACCAGGCCGGCTACGACCTGGCGGCGCTCACCAGCAGCCATGAAGCCGGCAAGCTCAAACCGCTGGACGAGGAAGCCAAGGCCTGGAAGACCGTCTGGTCCGCAGGCCAGGGCGTCGGTGAGATCAACGACCTACCCAGCGCCGCAGCACTGATCGAACGCCTGCACAGCGAATACCGAGGCGCCCTGGATCGCGCCCAACAGCTACGCAGCAACGCCTTGTAGCAAACCAACCAGGCTGTAAACTAGGCGCCCCTTAAGCTCCAGGAGCCTTGCATGACCCGTTACGCCATGATTACCGGCGCTTCCACCGGCCTGGGCCTGGCCCTGGCGGAGGCCCTGGCGCGGCGCGGGCGCAATCTGATCCTGGTGGCACGCCAGCGCGAGACGCTGGAGCCGGTGGCCATCGAACTGACCCAGCGTTTTGGCGTGGAGGTGCTGTTCCGCGCCTGCGACCTCAGCCAGCCCCTGCGCCTGTCAGGGTTCGTGCTTGAGCTGGAGGAAGGCGAGCGGCGCATCGACCTGCTGGTCAACTGCGCAGGCCAACGCACCTACGGGCCCTTCCTTGCCCATGAATGGGCCGACGAGCAGGACCTGCTGGAGGTCAATATCCTGGCCCTGAGCCGCCTGTGCCATGCCATCGGCAACCTGATGGCCGTGCAGGGTGGCGGGCAGATCCTCAATGTCGCAGGCCTGGCCGGGGTCGCGCCTGGCCCCTGGATGGCCGCCTACGCCGCCAGCAAGGCCTATGTGCTCAGCTTCAGCGAAGCCTTGCGTGAAGAGCTCGGGCGCACCGGGATCAAAGTCTCGGTGCTGTGCCCCGGGCCGGTTCGTTCGTCGCGCCGGCGCATTCCCCGCCTCGACGCCAACAGCCCGAGCCCCGAGGAGATCGCGCTGTACACCGTACGCGCCCTGGACAAGAACCGCGCGCGGATCATCCCAGGCCGGCGCAACCGCTGGCTGGCCTTTGCCCCGCGCCTGTTGCCGCGCTGGTTGACGCGCAAGCTGGCCGGCGTGATCCACCGCCGCTACTGCCCGGTAGGCATGGAATAAGCACTGGGCGAGTGGCAGCGGGCTCAGTACACTCGGCCCGGACACTCACCATGGAGCATGTGCTGTGGACGATCTATTCCTCAAAATCATCAACCGGGAAATCCCGGCGGATATCATCTACGAAGATGACCAGATCCTCGCCTTCAAGGACATTCACCCTGCGGCGCCGGTGCATTTCCTGGTCATCCCGAAAAAACACATCCGCACCCTCAACGACCTGACCGAAGAAGACAAAGCCCTGGCCGGGCACATCCTCTTCACCGCCCAGCGCCTGGCCATCGAGCAAGGCTGCGAGGAAGGCTTCCGCGTCGTCATGAACTGCAACCCCAAAGGCGGCCAGACCGTCTACCACATCCATATGCACGTGCTTGGCCAGCGCCAGATGCACTGGCCACCGGGCTGATCCAGGGCAAGCCCCCTCCAGCCGATTGCGGTAAACTGTCGGGCACACTCTAGTGGAGGTGCCCGATGGCTACCGAACGTCACTACTCGCCGCTCGACCGCTTGTTGCTGCAGGCCGATACCGCCATGCGCACCCTGCTCCCCTTCAGCGGCCAACCTTCGCGCCCGTCACCGGCGATCATCCAGCCCGACGCCGAACTCGACGAGCAGCAGAGCCGCCACGTCGCCGGCCTGATGCGCATCAACCACACCGGTGAAGTCTGCGCCCAGGCGCTCTACCAGGGCCAGGCCCTGACCGCCAAGCTGCCCCAGGTGCGCAAGGCCATGGAGCATGCGGCAGAAGAAGAAATCGACCACCTGGCCTGGTGCGAGCAGCGTATTCGCCAGCTCAACAGCCACCCCAGCGTGCTCAACCCGTTGTTCTACGGCATGTCCTTCGGCATCGGCGCACTCGCCGGCCTGGTCAGCGACAAGGTCAGCCTGGGTTTCGTCGCCGCCACCGAGCATCAAGTGTGCAAACACCTGGACGAGCACCTTGAACAGATCCCAGAGAGCGATGGCAAATCCCGCGCCATCCTCGAACAGATGCGCGTCGACGAAGAGCACCACGCCGAATCCGCGCTGGAAGCTGGCGGCTATCGCTTCCCGGCGCCCATCCGTTTCGGCATGAGCCTGATGGCCAAGGTCATGACCAAGAGCACCTACCGCATCTGAGGCACAGCGCATGGAACGCTTCGACGCCAAGGACCTGGCACACGCGGTAGACGCCGGCGTACTGCAACCGGGCCAGGACCGCGCACTGCTGGACTTCCTGCGCCAGCAGCCACAAAGCCGCGGCAGCTTCCAGCTGGCCCACGTCGCCTTCTACTTCGGCGCCCTGCTGATCATGGGGGCGATGGGCTGGTTGCTCACCGAAGCCTGGATGCGCATCGGCGACAGTGCACTGCTGTCCATCGCCTTGCTCTACATCGCCACGCTCACCCTGTTCGCCCTGTCACTGCAACGCCGCGGGCAGCCCATCGCCGCCGGCGTGCTGGCGGCCGTCGCGGTGAGCATCGTGCCACTGGCGGTATTCGCCGTGGAACGGCTGGTGGGCTGGTGGCCGCTGGACGATGCCCAGGGTGACTATCACCAGTACTACACCTATGTGCAGGGCGGCTGGCTGGCCATGGAAGCCGCAACCGTGGTGGCCGGCCTGCTGATGCTGCGCCTGGTGCCCTTCCCGTTCATCGTCATTCCGATCGCGCTCGCACTGTGGTTCATGTCCATGGACCTGACCGAGTGGGTGTATGGCGATGTGTTCAGCTGGGAGCAGCGACGCACGGTCTCGGTGTGGTTCGGCCTGGCCGTGCTGGTGGTGTTCGTCGGCGTCGATGGCCGCACCCGCCAGGACTACGCTGGCTGGGGCTACCTGGCCGGCCTGCTGGCGTTCTGGGGCGGGCTCACGTCGATGGACAGCGCCAGCGAACTGGGCAAGGCGCTGTATTGCCTGATCAACCTGGGGCTGATGGGGCTGGCCGTGTTGTTGCGCCGGCCGGTGTTCATGGTATTCGGGGCGATGGGCGTGGCGGCCTATCTCGGCTATCTGTCCTACGAGGTATTCGCCGACTCGCTGCTGTTCCCGCTGGTGCTCACCCTGATCGGCCTTGGCGTCATCGGCCTGGGCCTGCTGTACCAGAAACGACGGGAAGCCTTGAGTGCACAGCTGCGGGCCAGGCTACCCGAGCGCCTGTTGCAGTGGCTGCCGGCGTTGCGCCGTTGAAGTTCCGACTGATCACGGCTCGGTTGCTGCAAAGCCTAGGGCTGATACCGGTTGCCTATGGGTTTGTCTGCCTGATGACAGCTTCCATCAGGCAAACCGCCTTCAGCCTGCAACTGCCCGACCTCGGCGAGCCCGACAGCAACAGTGTGGTCGAGATGCTGCTGTTCACAGTGCCTGGGCTGCTGCTGTTCCTGCTGCTGGCTTACCACTGCCGCAAGCGTCGTACGCTTATCGCCCTGTTCGGCTTGGCCGCCGTGGTCACGGCGCAGTTGCAGTGCATGCTGTTTGCCCAATCTTTCGGCAACACCTGGAGCAGCAGCGAAATACTCGGGCTACTGCTGTTCAACATCCCGTTGCTGCTGCTCGCGCTCACCCCGGGCGTCGCCTGGCTACTGGCCGCTGAGCGGCTGAACCTGCAAAGCGCCTGACTGCCAGGCGCCATTGCCGGTCACCCGAGTTCGACAATCTCGTAACCGTGGGTGATTTCCACCCCGGCACGCTCGAGCATGATCGATGCCGAGCAGTACTTTTCGGCCGACAGCTCCACCGCGCGCTTGACCTGTGCTTCTTTCAGCCCACGCCCTTTGACCACGAAGTTCATATGGATCTTGGTGAACACCTTGGGGTCCTCACTGGCGCGCTCGGCTTCCAGGAAGGCTTCGCAGCTCTCCACCGCCTGACGTGACTTCTTGAGGATGCTGACCACATCGAAGCTGCTGCATCCGCCCAGCCCCAACAGCAGCATTTCCATCGGGCGCACGCCAAGGTTGCGGCCGCCGGCTTCGGGCGGGCCGTCCATGACCACCACATGGCCACTCCCCGACTCGCCGAGGAACATTGCTTCACCCGCCCACTGGATGCGTGCCTTCATCTATCCGGACTCCCGATCTCGTAAAAAGGGTGCCAGCTTAGACCTTGTGACGCTGTCGGAAAAGCTCAAGGCGCAGCGCTTTCATGCCGATACATGGGGGCGTGTCTGATAAGCTGGCGCCAAATGACTGGCGCATCACGCCAGGCAGCCTCAATAAAAAGCCAATGCCTCACATCGAACAGGATTTCGTGATGGTCTCCTCAGCCCTTGCGCCCAAGATCAAGAACATCGAAAAGCTGCTGGTGCACTGCCAGCGCCGTCGCTACGCCGCCAAAAGCAACATCATCTGCGCGGGCGACCGGGCCGAGACCCTCTCGTTCATCATCAAAGGCTCGGTGACCATCCTGATCGAGGACGACGACGGCCACGAGATGATCATCGCCTACCTCAACAACGGCGACTTCTTTGGCGAGCTAGGCCTGTTCGAGCCCGCCGGCCAGGAGCATCAGCGCAGCGCCTGGGTGCGGGCCAAGACCGAATGCGAAGTGGCCGAGATCAGCTACGACAAATTCCGCGAGCTGGGCCGCCAGGACCCGGAGATTCTCTACGCCCTCGGCGCGCAAATGGCCCAGCGGCTACGCAATACCACGCGCAAGGTCGGCGACCTGGCCTTCTTCGACGTGACCGGCCGGGTTGCCCGCTGCCTGCTCGAACTGTGCAGGCAGCCAGACGCCATGACCCACCCCGACGGCATGCAGATCAAGATCACCCGCCAGGAGATCGGGCGCATCGTCGGCTGTTCACGGGAAATGGTCGGCCGCGTCCTCAAGGATCTCGAGGAGCGCAGCCTGGTGCAGGTGAAAGGCAAGACCATGGTGGTCTACGGCACCCGCTAATCTTTCGGCAGCCCGGCAATGACCTCGGCATAGGCCAGGGAAAGGCGCTCGAACCAGGGCGCCTGTGGCGCCACTTCATGCAAGGCGATATGGCTGTCGGCCCGGCAACGCTGTTCAAGCTCGCAACATTCATTGAAACGATTGACCGCCGCCACCATCGATTCGCGCTCGTTGTCCAGCAGCAGCGCACCGTGCACCAACACCACCGGGCGCTTGCCGCCCAGGCCCTGGCGCCAGCGCTGGGCAGTGCCGACCAGTTTGCGGCCGTTCAGGTTGACGTTGTAACGGCCATCGCAGAAGGCACCATCGATTTCCCCCACCGACGCCACCCCACCCCACTCGCGCAGTACATCGCACAGTGGCAGGCACAGCCGCTCGTAGGCATTCTCGATGCGCCCATGATCGCCTTCGCTGCGCGGCGCGACGTAGACCAGCGCCACGTTCACGGTTGAATGCGACTGCGGCACAGGCTCACCACCGGTTTCGCGCAGCAATACCGGCCAGCCGGCGATCGCCAACTCGGCGCAGGCGGCTTCGAAGTTATCCAGGCGACTCATACGGCGTGGCATCACCAGCGCATGATCGGTGGGGCGCCAGAACAGCACGCCAGCGTCACGCTCGCCACGGCACACGGCGGCCAGCAATTCCTGCTCGGCGTGCAGGCCCTGTTCGACGGTCAGGGCCAGGGGTTGATCGGTCATTGATCCACCTTCGATGAAAGCTCTACCGGCCTCATCGCGGGGCAAGCCCGCTCCCACGTTGTCACAGCGCTTGCGTGGGAGCGGGCTTGCCCCGCGATGAGGCCCTCGAATACAGACACAAAAAAGCCGGCAACAAGCGCCGGCTTCGGTTCGATCAGTCCAGGGCCTGAACGGTCTTCTTCACCTGGTCAGGGAAGAACAGCCGCTGCAGTTCCAGCCCCGGCTGCTCGGCGCGCATGAACGCCTCGCCGACCAGGAACGAATACACCTCGTTGATTGCCATCAACTCGACATCAGCCCGATTGAGGATGCCACTCTCGGTGATGGCCAGGCGATCGCGAGGGATGCGTGGCAGCAGGTCGAGCGTGGTCTCCAGGCTGACCTCGAAGGTGTGCAGGTTACGGTTGTTGACGCCGACCAGCGGGGTATCGAGGGTCTTCAGCGCGCGCTCCAGTTCATCGCCGTCGTGCACTTCGACCAGCACGTCGAGGCCGACGTCCTTGGCCGTGGCGGCCAGCTCGGCCATCTTCACGTCATCCAGCGCCGAGACGATCAGCAGCACGCAGTCGGCACCCAGGGCGCGGGCTTCGACGATCTGGTACGGGTCGACCATGAAGTCCTTGCGGATCACCGGCAGCGACACCGCGGCGCGGGCCTGCTGCAGGTACGCGTCGGCGCCCTGGAAGTAATCCACGTCGGTCAGCACCGACAAGCAGGTCGCCCCGCCTTTTTCATAGCTGACCGCGATCTCGGCCGGCACGAAGTGCTCGCGAATCACACCCTTGCTGGGCGAAGCCTTCTTGATTTCGGCGATCACCGCCGGCTGCTTGCGCTTGGCCTGCTCGATCAAGGCATTGGCGAAGCCACGCGGGGCGTCAGCCGCCTTGGCCAGGCGCTCCAGTTCGGCAAGGCTGACCCGCGCGCTGCGCTCGGCCACTTCCTGGAACTTGCGGGCGATGATCCTTTCCAGCACCGTCGGCACGCTCATGCTTCGTTCTCCACTTTGAATACCGCGGTAAAGGCGCCCAGCTCCTGCAGCTTTTCCCAGGCCAGCCCGGTGTGCAGCACGTCATGGGCCAGTTCCACGCCCTGGGCCAGGGTCATGGCGTGATCGGCGGCATACAGCGCCGCACCAGCATTGAGCACGATCATTTCGGCGGCCTTCTGGCCGTTCTCGGTCTTGCGCCGGCCCAGTGCGTCACGGATCAAGTCCAGCGACGCCTGCGGGCCATCGACCGCCAGGCCGTGCAGGCTCTGGCTCTTCATGCCGAGGTCTTCGGGCTCGACCCAATACTCGGTGATCTGGTCATTCTTCAGTTCGGCCACGAAGGTGGGCGCCGCCAGGCTGAACTCGTCCAGGCCGTCCTTGGAGTGCACCACCAGCACATGCTTGCTGCCAAGGCGCTGCAGCACTTCGGCCAGCGGGCGGCACAGCGCCTGGTTGAACACCCCGACCACCTGATGCTTCACCCCGGCCGGATTCGTAAGCGGGCCGAGCATGTTGAACAGGGTGCGCAGCCCCAGCTCGCGACGCGGGCCGGCGGCATACTTCATGGCCTTGTGGTGGCTCTGGGCAAACATGAAACCGATCCCCAGGCTGTCGATGCAGCGGGCGACCTGCACCGGGGTGAGGTTCAGGTAGATGCCGGCGGCTTCCAGCAGGTCGGCACTGCCGCTCTTGCCGGACACCGCGCGGTTGCCGTGCTTGGCCACCGGGCAGCCGGCGGCCGCAAGGACGAACGAGGACGCGGTGGAAACGTTGAAGATGTTGGCGCCATCGCCGCCGGTGCCGACGATGTCGACCACGCCATCGAGGCTCTTGAGCTCGACCTTGTCGGCCAGCTCGCGCATCACCGACACCGCGCCGACGATCTCGTCGATGCTTTCGCTCTTCATGCGCATGCCCATCAGGAAGGCGCCGATCTGCGCCTCACTGCACTGGCCAGTCATGATCTGGCGCATGACCTCGCGCATTTCATCGGTGCTCAGGTCCAGGTGGCCGACGATACGGCTCAACGCAGTCTTGATATCCATGGTCGATCCTTAGCGGCGGCCGCCGGTCTGCTTGAGGAAATTGGCGAACAGCTCGTGGCCCTGCTCGGTCAGGATGGACTCGGGGTGGAACTGCACCCCTTCGATATTCAGTGTCTTGTGGCGCAGGCCCATGATCTCGTCGACCGAGCCATCGGCGTGGGCGGTCCAGGCAGTCACTTCCAGGCAGTCCGGCAGCGTCTCGCGCTTGACCACCAGCGAGTGGTAACGGGTCACGGTCAGCGGGTTGTTGAGGCTGGCGAACACGCCCAGGTCACGGTGCACCACCGGGCTGGTCTTGCCATGCATCACCTGGCGGGCACGCACCACGTCACCGCCGAAGGCCTGGCCGATCGACTGATGGCCAAGGCAGACGCCCAGAATCGGCAGCTTGCCGGCAAAGTGCAGGATCGCCTCGATGGACACACCGGCTTCGCTCGGGGTGCAGGGGCCGGGGGAAACCACGATGCGCTCGGGGTTGAGGGCTTCGATCTGGGCGATGGTCATCTCGTCATTGCGGATGACCTTGACCTCGGCACCCAGCTCGCCGAGGTACTGCACGACGTTGTAGGTGAAGGAGTCGTAGTTGTCGATCATCAGTAGCATCTGGAACGAACCTCTTGAATACGGGGGACTCCGGGGGCGCGTGGCGGCCCGCCGGGTTCATGGACCACGGCCTGCTCAGCGTTTGCTGGTCTGCTCGGCGAGGGCCACCGCGCGGAACATCGCCCGACGCTTGTTGATGGTTTCTTCCCACTCCAGTGCCGGCACCGAGTCGGCGACGATGCCGCCGCCGGCCTGCACATGCAGCTCGCCGTCCTTGATCACCGCAGTGCGGATGGCGATGGCGGTATCCATGTTGCCGTTCCAGGCGAAGTAGCCCACGGCGCCGCCGTAGACGCCGCGCTTGACCGGTTCCAGCTCATCGATGATCTCCATGGCGCGGATCTTCGGCGCCCCCGACAGGGTGCCCGCCGGCAGGATCGCCCGCAGCGCATCCATTGCCGTCAGCCCCTCGGCCAGTTGGCCGGTGACATTGGAGACGATGTGCATCACGTTCGAATAGCGCTCGATCACCATCTTCTCGGTCAGGCGCACGCTGCCGGTGGACGACACACGCCCCACGTCGTTGCGGCCCAGGTCGATCAGCATCAGGTGCTCGGCGATTTCCTTGTCATCCGACAGCAGGTCGTCTTCCAGGGCGCGGTCGGCCTCTTCGGTGGCGCCGCGCGGGCGGGTACCGGCGATCGGGCGCACCGTGACCAGGTTGTCCTCGACCCGCACCAGCACTTCTGGCGAACTGCCCACGACATGGAAGTCGCCGAAGTTGAAGAAGTACATGTAGGGCGTCGGGTTGAAGCAGCGCAGGGCGCGGTAGAGGTCGATCGGCGCTGCCGCAAAATCGATGGACATGCGCTGCGACGGCACCACCTGCATGCAGTCACCGGCGAGGATGTACTCCTTGACGGTGTCCACCGCGCGCTCGTAGTCACCCTGGGTGAAGCTGGAGCGGAACGCCGGCTCGGCCGCCATCGGGCCATCCAGGTCGAGGCCGCGGCGCGGGGTGATCGGCTGGCGGAGTTTCTCCAGCAGGCCTTCAAGGCGGGCCTGGCCTTGCTCGAAGGCCTGCTCGTCGCTGGGGTCGACCAGCACGATGGCGTGCATCTTGCCCGCCAGGTTGTCGAACACCACCACGGCGTCGGAAACCATCAGCAGGATGTCCGGCACCCCCAGCGGGTCCGGGTTCGGGCAAGCACCTAGGCGTTTTTCCACATAGCGCACGCAGTCGTAGCCGAAGTAGCCGACCAGGCCGCCGTTGAAACGCGGCAGGCCCGGAATGTCGGCGACCTTGTAGCGATCCTTGAAGGCCTCGACGAAGGCCAGCGGGTCTTCGACGTCATGGCTTTCCACTTCCACGCCATCCTGCAGGATGCTCACGTGGTAGCCATGCACACGCATGACGGTGCGCGACGGCAGGCCGATCATCGAATAACGGCCCCACTTCTCGCCGCCCTGCACGGATTCGAGCAGGTACGAGTTGGCTTGGTCGGCCAGTTTGAGGTAGATCGACAGGGGGGTATCGAAGTCGGCCAGGGTTTCGCGGGCCAGGGGGATGCGGTTATAGCCGGCAGCGGCCAGGCGCAGGAATTCTTCGCGGGTCATGTGTAGCCTCGTGGCAAGCAGCAATGGGGTCAGGCAAGCGGACGGGCCGGCAGGCGCCGGCGGGCATAAGTCAGGCGCGCCAGCGCCAGCGGGCCAGGGCCTTGATGACTTTCATCCAGAATTTGCCAGTAACCACCACGTCGTTGTCTCTGCTGTGCGGGGCTTGAAGGTCCGCCAACGTTATCCCAGTGTCGGTGACTAAGCAACCAGGCAGCAGCAGGCGCAGGTCGCTGATCACCAGGCTGGGAGACTCCTCGTCGATAGGACGGCCATGGTTGTAGCCATAGCTCAGGCCGACGCACTGCACCCCGGCCGCTTTCGCCGCCAGCACGTCGCTGCGCGAATCGCCGATGAACAGCGACTGCGCAGGCGCCACACCGGCCATCTGCATCACGAACAGCAGCGCCGCCGGGTCGGGCTTTTTCTGTGGCAGGGTGTCGCCGCCAATGATCCAGCGGAAGTAGCGCCCGATCTTCATCTGGTCGAGCAAGGGGGCAACGAAGCGCTCGGGCTTGTTGGTGATCAGCGCCATCTCCACGCCCTGCTTGCTCAGCCAGCGCAGGGTGTCGCGCACACCGGGGTAGACGACGGTCAGCTCATGGCTGTCGGCGTAGGCCTCCATGAACAGCGCCAGCGCGCGCTCGGCCAGGGCATCGTCCACGCTGTCGTGGTCCAGGCCACCGGCCAGCGCCCGGCGCACCAGCACCTGGGCGCCGTTGCCCACCCAGTGACGCACGGCGTCGAGCCCAGCGGGCTCGCGCCCGAGTTCGAGCAGCATGCGGTCGACGGCTGCGGCCAGGTCGGGGACCGAATCGATCAGGGTGCCATCCAGATCGAACATCACCAGCCTGGGCAGCGTCCCCGGGAACAGCTGCTCGAAGCCGCTCATGCGCGTGCCAGCGCCATTTCGGCACGCATCTTGGCGATTACTTCCTGATAGTCCGGGGCGTTGAAGATCGCCGAACCGGCGACGAAGGTGTCGGCGCCGGCTGCGGCGATTTCGCGGATGTTGTTGACGTTGACGCCGCCGTCGATTTCCAGGCGGATATCACGGCCGCTGGCGTCGATCAGTGCACGGGCCTCACGCAGCTTGTCGAGGGTACCGGGGATGAACTTCTGCCCGCCGAAGCCTGGGTTGACGCTCATCAGCAGGACCATGTCGATCTTGTCCATCACGTACTTCAGCGCATCCAGGCCGGTGGCCGGGTTGAACACCAGGCCGGCCTTGCAGCCGCCGTCGCGGATCAGCTGCAGCGAGCGGTCGATGTGCTGGGTGGCTTCCGGGTGGAAGGTGATGTAGGTGGCGCCGGCTTCGATGAAGTCGCCGATGATGCGATCGACCGGGCTCACCATCAGGTGCACGTCGATCGGCGCGGTCACGCCGTACTTGCGCAGCGCGGTGCAGACCATCGGGCCGATGGTCAGGTTGGGTACGTAGTGGTTGTCCATGACATCGAAGTGGACGATGTCGGCCCCGGCGGCCAGAACCTTGTCGACGTCCTCGCCCAGGCGAGCGAAATCGGCGGAAAGAATGGAGGGGGCAATAGCGTAGGGCTGCATGGCGCACCTGTTGGGCAGAATCACGGTGGCGCGCATTGTAACCCAGGGAAGCAGATCAGGGCTGATTGGTGTCAATCCTGTGCCGGCCCTTCGCGGGTAAACCCGCTCCCACAGGGATCGCGCAGATCTCGAGAGCTGCACATAACCTGTGGAGCAACTGTCTTATGTTTTCAGTGCTGGCCTCATCGCTGGCAAGCCAGCTCCCACAGGTACGATGCTTGCCTCGAGGTTAGCGCGGTCCATGTGGGAGCGGGTTTACCCGCGAAGAGGCCGGTACAGGCATCCGAAAATCAGCCCGGCTGCTGGGTCCTCAACTTCTCGCTACGGCCACGCAACCACTCCAGGGTCAGCAGCAACACCACCGAAAACGCGATCAGCAGGGTCGCCGCCGCCGCGATGGTCGGGCTGAGGTTCTCGCGGATACCGCTGAACATCTGCCGCGGCAGGGTGGCCTGCTCGGGCCCGGCCAGGAACAGGGTCACCACCACTTCATCGAACGAGGTGGCGAAGGCGAACAGCGCCCCGGAAATGACTCCCGGCGCAATCAGCGGCAAGGTCACCCGACGGAAGGTCAGCAATGGCGAGGCGCCAAGGCTGGCTGCCGCACGCACCAGGTTGTAGTTGAAGCCCTGCAAGGTGGCCGACACGGTGATGATCACGAAGGGCACACCCAGCACCGCATGCACCAGGATCAGCGAGATGAAGCTGTTGCCCATCCCCAGCGGGGCAAAGAACAGATAACTCGCCACACCGATGATCACCACCGGCACCACCATCGGCGAGATCACCAGCGCCATCACCAGCGACTTGCCGGGGAAGTCGCCGCGGGTCAGGCCGATCGAGGCCAGGGTGCCGAACACCATGGCCAGCACCGTCGCCGCCGGGGCGACAATGATGCTGTTCTTCAGCGAACGCATCCACTCGGCCGAGGCGAAGAAGTCCTGGTACCAGTGCAGCGAAAAGCCCTGCAGCGGGTACACCAAAAAACTCCCGCTGTTGAACGACAGCGGCACGATCACCAGCACCGGCAGCACCAGGAACAGCAGCACCAGCCCGCAGAGAATGCGCAAGGTATAGAACCACACCCGCTCCACGGGCGACATGTAAGGGCTCAGCATGACAAGGCTCCTCAGCTCAGGCGCAGGCGGCTGGCGCCGACCAGCCAGCTATAGATCAGGTACAGCACCACGGTGGCCAGCAGCAGCAACCCGCCCAGCGCGGTGGCCATGCCCCAGTTGATGCTGGTGTTGGTGTAGAAGGCGACGAAGTAGCTGACCATCTGGTCGTTCGGACTGCCCAGCAGTGCCGGGGTGATGTAGTAGCCGATCGAGATGATGAACACCAAGAGGCAACCGGCACCGACGCCAGCGTAGGTCTGCGGGAAGTACACCCGCCAGAAGCTGGCGAACGGGTGGCAGCCCAGCGAGATCGCCGCACGCATGTAGCTGGGCGAGATACCCTTCATCACGCTGTACAGCGGCAGGATCATGAACGGCAGCAGGATGTGCACCATCGAGATGTACACGCCAGTGCGGTTGAACACCAGCTCCAGCGGCTGGTCGATGATGCCCATGGCCATCAGCGCGCTGTTGATCAGCCCGCCCGACTGCAGCAGCACGATCCACGCTGCTACCCGCACCAGGATCGAGGTCCAGAACGGCAGCAGCACCAGGATCATCAGCAGGTTGCTCTGTCGGGTGGGCAGGTTGGCCAGCAGGTAGGCCAGCGGATAGGCCAGCACCAGGCAGATGGCGGTGATCACCACGCCCATCCACAGGGTGCGGGCAAAGATGTCGAGGTAGATGGCCTGGTCCGGCGTGGCCTTGGCCAGCTCACCGAGGTCGTCGATACGGTGATCGAGCGCCGCCAGCAGGTAGAACGGCGTGACGCTGCTGGTGTTGCGGCGGATCGCCTGCCAGTAGGCCGGGTCACCCCAGCGCTCGTCCAGTGTCTGCAAGGCATCTTTATAAGAAGCAGGCTCCGCCTTGAACGGCAGCGCCCGCGCAGTCTTGGCCAGCAGGCTGCGGTAGCCGGCCAGCTCCATGTTCAGGCGCTTGGACAGATCGCCCAGTGTCTGATTCTTGCGTGATTCGGCCAGGTCCTGGCTCAGGGCCTTGTAGGCCTCCTCGCCGGGCAGGCTCTTGCCGTCCCACTGCGCCACGGCCTCGACGGTGCGCGGCAGGCCGGCGACCACCTCGGGGTTGCCGACGCTCTTGTACAAAAGCGCCGCAATCGGCACCAGGAACACCAGCAGGAGGAACAGCGCCAGCGGCGCGATCAACGCCTGGGCCTTCCAGCGGTTGACCCGCTCGGCATGCTTGAGGCGCTGTTTGAGGCTTTTACCTGCGCCTTCGTTGAGGGGCACTGCAATGGCCATGGCGAACTCCGGGAAAACAGGGAAACAGGGAGCCTGGTAAAGCTGCAATCGGGGCCGCTGCGCGCCCCATCGCCGGCAAGCCGGCTCCCACAAGTAGTGCGACACCCTCAGGCTTGACGCTTTACCTGTGGGAGCCGGCTTGCCGGCGATGGGCCGCGTGGCGGCCCAATGTCCCGGGCGTTACTTCTTCGCCGCCCAGGCGTTGAAGCGTTGCTCCAGCTGCTCGCTGTTGTCAGCCCAGAAGGCCACGTCGATCTGCACCTGGTTGGCAATGTTCTCAGGCGTGGTCGGCATGTCTTTCTTCACCTCGTCCGACAGCAGGCTCACCGCTTTGCTGTTGGCCGGACCGTAGGCGATGTTCTCGGAGTAGATCTTCTGCTGCTCAGGCTGGACGCTGTAGGCGATGAATTTCTTCGCCTCTTCGGCATCCTTGGCACCTTTCGGGATGGCCCAGGCGTCGAAGTCGTAGATGCCGCCGTTCCACACCACCTTGAGGTTGCTCTCTTTTTGCACAGCGGCGATGCGACCGTTGTAGGCCGAGCTCATGACCACGTCACCCGAGGCCAGGTACTGCGGCGGCTGGGCACCGGCTTCCCACCACTGGATGCTCGGCTTGAGCTCATCGAGTTTCTTGAAGGCGCGGTCCTGGCCCTCTTTGGTGGCCAGCACTTTGTAGACTTCCTTCGGCGCGACACCGTCGGCCATCAGGGCGAATTCGAGGGTGTACTTGGCGCCCTTGCGCAGGCCGCGCTTGCCCGGGAACTGCTTGGTGTCCCAGAAATCGGCCCAACTGGTGGGGGCGGTCTTGAGTTTGTCGGCGTTGTAGGCCATGACCGTGGACCAGACGAAGAAGCCCACGCCGCAGGGCTGGATGGCGCCCGGGACATAATCAGCTTCATTGCCGAACAGCGCCGGGTCGAGTTCCTCGAACATGCCCTCGTCGCAACCGCGGGCCAGCTCTGGCGACTCCACCTCCACCAGGTTCCAGCTCACGCTCTTGGTGTCGACCATGGCCTTGATCTTGGCCATCTCGCCGTTGTACTCACCGGCGACGATCTTGCCCTTGCCCGCCTTCTCCCATGGCTCGTAGAACGCCTTGGTCTGGGCGGCCTTGTTGGCGCCCCCGAAAGAAATCACCGTGAGGTCGGCCGCCATGGCCTGGCCGGCGGCGAACAGCCCCAGGGCCAGGGCGGTCAGTTTCAACTGCTTGCGCATTATTATTCTCTCCACAGTACAGGGTTGGTGAAGCAATCCATCAGTCCATCAGTGGGCTTGTGCAATCGGATCGAGCGCGCGGGCGTGCTCCACCTCCCAGCCCAGCGGTACCACATCGCCCACGGCCAGGGCCGGGTCGAGTTCGGCAATCGGCTGCTTCACGAAGAAGTCGGCCTTGCCGCAGACTTCCAGGCGCACCCGCACGTGGTCGCCCAGGTAGATGAACTCGGCCACCCGGCCAGAGAAGCGATTGACGCAGCTTTCGCTGTGGCCGTTGAGGCGCACGCGCTCGGGGCGAATCGACAGGGTGACCGGCTCGCCGGGCTGGCCGACGTTGACCGCCAGCGCCTCGACCCGCTCGCCACGGCCCAGCTGCACCTGGCAACGCTTGCCATCGCTGGCCAGCAGGGTGCCGTTGATACGGTTGTTCTCACCGATGAAGTTGGCGACGAAGGTGTTGCAGGGTTCTTCGTAGAGGGTGCGCGGGTCGGCGATCTGCTGGATCTCGCCCTGGTGGAACACCGCCACCCGGTCGGACATGGTCAGCGCCTCGCCCTGATCATGGGTCACGTACACCACGGTCACGCCCAGGCGCTGGTGGATGTGCTTGATTTCCATCTGCATGTGTTCGCGCAGTTGCTTGTCCAGGGCGCCGAGCGGTTCGTCCATCAGCACCAGCTGGGGCTCGAACACCAAGGCCCGGGCCAGCGCGACGCGCTGCTGCTGGCCGCCGGACAGCTGCCCCGGGTAGCGCTTGGCGAAGGCATCGAGCTGGACCATGTTGAGTACGCGCTTGACCCGCTCGCTGACGTCGGTCTTGCTCAGGTTGCGCACGGTCAGCGGGAAGGCCAGGTTCTCGGCCACGGTCATGTGCGGGAACAGCGCGTAGTTCTGGAACACCATGCCGATGTCGCGCTTGTGCGGCGGCACGTTGTTGATCGAGCGCCCGGCCAGCTGGATCTCGCCGGCGGTAGGGGTTTCGAAGCCGGCCAGCATCATCAGGCTGGTGGTCTTGCCCGAACCGGAGGGGCCGAGCAGGGTCAGGAACTCACCCTTGCGAATGTCCAGGTTGAGGTCTTTGACGATCAGCGATTCGCCGTCGTAGCTCTTCTGCACACCACGGAAGCTGACCAGCGTCTCGTTCGAATTCGCCTCGCTCATGCCCTGCACCTTCTTGTTGGAATGACTGCGTAGGCAAAAGAGTAGAAGAGGCGCAAACGCCCGAAAATCGGGGGCACTGAGAGAATGCCATCATCCGGATGGAAGACTTGTTGTAGGGATCGCCCTACAAGGATGGCGCGTTTGGAATGCCAATCAGGCCCCATGCCGAGCCTGTGGGAGCGGGTTTACCCGCGAAGAGGCCGGTGCAGCCAGCGAGAACAGCAGGTCAGGCCCATTCGCGGGTAAACCCGCTCCCACAGGGATATGTGCCAAGCCGCTGCTCTACCTGTCGCAACCAGAACACTCACACCAGCTTGTGCTCCATGGCGTACTTCACCAGCTCCGCCAGCGAGTTGACCTTGAGCTTCTGCATCAGCCGCGCCTTGTGGGTGCTGATGGTCTTGCTCGACAGCGCCAGCTGCAGGGCAATGTCGTTGACGTTGGCGCCCTGGGCCAGGCGCTCGAACACCGAGAACTCGCGCTCCGACAGCAGCGTGTGCAGCGGCCGGGTTTCGGTCAGGCCCACCTCGAACACCATGCGGTCGGCCAGGGCCGGGTCGATGTAACGCCCGCCCCCGGCCACCCGGCGGATGGCCGTGAGCAGCAGCGCCGGGTCGCTGTCCTTGGTCGCATAGCCCGCCGCCCCGGCCTTGAGCGCCCGCGCCGCCATTTGCGCTTCGTCATGCATGGACAACATCAGGATCGCCGGCGGGTTGTTCAGCGCGCGGATCCGCGGGATCGCCTCCAGGCCGTTCACCCCAGGCATGGAGATATCCAGCAGCACCACCTCGCAGGGCGTATGGCGCAGGGTCTCGAGCAACTGCTCGCCATTGCCCGCCTCGCCCGCCACCTGCATGTCCTTGGCCAGGCCGATCAATTGCTTGATGCCTTCCCGGACGATGGTGTGGTCTTCGGCCACCAGCACTCGAATCACGATTGTTTCTCCTGTTTCAAAGGAATCGCCACGCTCAGGCTGGTGCCCTCGCCCGGTTCGCTGTCCAGGCTCATGCTGCCACCGAGCATCAACACCCGCTCACGCACACCCACC
This sequence comes from Pseudomonas sp. ES1, assembly GCF_050586605.1. Classification (NCBI taxonomy): domain Bacteria; kingdom Pseudomonadati; phylum Pseudomonadota; class Gammaproteobacteria; order Pseudomonadales; family Pseudomonadaceae; genus Pseudomonas; species Pseudomonas sp. ES1. The sequence goes on from NZ_JBOBDM010000008.1 coordinate 24,069, forward strand.
AGGCCGAACGACGTCGGCCGCGCCGCCTCCATGGCAAACCCCACGCCGTCGTCGATCACGGTCATGCGCAACTGCCCGGCCTCGTGCACCAGATCGATCTGCACCGTGTGCGCCTGGGCATGGCGCATGACGTTGGTCAGCGCCTCCTGCAGGATACGGAACAGGCCGATGGCCTTGGCATCACTCAAGGGTGGCAGATTGTCCGGCACCTGCACCAGGCAGGGTATCTGCGTGCGCGCTTCGAAACGCCGCGCCTGCCACTCGATGGCCGAGGCGATGCCGGCGTCGAGGATCGGCGGGCGCAGGGCCGTGGCCACGTCGCGTACCAGCTGGAACAACTGGGTGATCAGGCGCTTCATGCTGGCCAGGCGCTCGTTGAGGGCAGGGTCCAGCTCGGCGAACGCCAGCTCGCACATCGACACTTCAAGCTTGAGCACCGTCAGCATCTGCCCCAGTTCGTCGTGCACCTCGCGGGCAATCCGCGCCTTCTCCTCTTCGCGCACGCTCTCCAGGTGCGCCGACAACTCGCGCAGTTGCTCCTGGGACGCGGCCAGCGCCAACTCGGCCTGCTTGCCCTGGGTGATGTCCCAGACCACCCCGTCCCACACCACTCGGCCATCGGCCAGGCGCCGGGTGGTGGCCTTGATGTCGGCCCAGCGCTGCTCGCCCTGACGGGTGAGGATGCGGCCTTGCCACGACCAGTCCTGGTCAGTGGCCAGGGCCATGTCCTGGACCCGGTGATAATCGGCGCGGTCCTGCGGATGCACCAGGTTGCGCAGGCCCATGTCAGGGTGCTGGATCGCCGCCGGGGTGTAACCGACCAGCGCTTCGCTGCCTTCACTGATATAGGGGAACTCCAACTCGCCTTCGGCGGCGTCGCGCTCCAGGCGGAACACCAGCCCTGGCACGTTGCCGGCGATCCCCTTGAGCCGCGCTTCGCTTTCGCGCAGGGCGGCCAATGCCCGGCGGCGTTCGGTGACATCGGTGAGGAACACCACCAGGTATTCGGCATCGCGAAAGCGCAGGAACGACAACGACAGATCGACCGGCAGCAAGCTGCCGTCGGCGCAGCGGCACTGGCTCTCGAACTGCAGCTCGCCTTCGCCGCCACGGGCGCGCTTCCACAGCGCCAGCCAGCGGTCCATGGCCAGGGTGGGCTCGATGTCGATCAGCGGGCGCTCAAGCAAGGCGCTCTCGGCAAAACCGAGCATGCGTTCGGCGGCATGGTTGGCGTAGCGCACGTGGCTGTCCCAGTTGACCCACAGAATCCCGACGGTGCTCTGGTCGATGGAGAACTGGCTCAGGCGCAGCGCCTGCTCGCGAGTCTGGCGCTCGACCAGGCTCTCGCGTGCAGCCAGCAAGCCGCGCTCCAACCCCCGCTGTTGGCGACGCTGCCACACCAGCGTGGCCATGGCGCACAACAGCAACAGGCCGAACAGCAAGGCGAGGTTCTGCCAGAAACCGGGCGATTCGGAGAAGCGCGGGTATTTCGGCTGCAGCCAGCGTTGGTGGATCTGCTCGAGGTCCTTGGCCGGCATGGCCTGCAGCCCACGCTCAAGGACGTCGGCCAAAAGCGGCCAGTCGCGCCGCGAACCCACCCGTAGCAATTGCGGCAGGCCGATGTCACCGACCACGGCCAGCTCGCCAAACTCACTCTCGCGGGACAGGCGACTGAGCTGCGCCTCGTCCAGCACGGCAAAACCGGCCTGCCCGCCCAGCACCAGCTGCAGGGCCTCACGCTCATTGGGCACGCCCTGCAGGTTGAGGTTGCCGTAGTTGCCGCGCAGGTAGTCGGCGAGCCTGGATGGCATGCGCACTGCCACTCGGTCGTTGGCGCTGAGCTTCTCCAGGTCCACCGCCACCGCACCGCTGCGCAGGCCCACCACCAGTTGCGGCACGCGCATGTAAGGGTCGCTGAACAACCAGTTGCGCAGGCTGGCGGGGGTCTGGGTCAGGCCTGGGGCGAAATCGATCTCGCCAGCTTGCAGCGCGTGCTCCAGCGCCGCTTCATCGGTGAAGCCGCGCCAGGTCAGGTCGAGCCTGAGGGCCTGGGCCAGCGCACTGACCAGCTCGACGTTGGCCCCGTAGAACTGCTGCAAACGCCGGTCGAACTGGGCATAGGGCGCTTGCAGCACCAGGCCGACCCGCAGGCTGCGATGCGCCTCCAGCCACTGTTGCTGGGCGGGCTCCAGCACTACCGAAGGCGGCGCCTCCGGGCGCGCCAAAGCGATCAAGGGTAGACACAACCAGCCGATAACCCACAGGCAACGCACTCGCTTCATCTCTACGCTCGTCTTGGCAAGGACGGCCACCTGACGTGGCCGTCGCGGACAAATACTATTAGGCTGCCGTTAACTTTATGGCCTTGGACCGATCCATGCTCACACTCTATCGCACGACGCTGGCCATGTTCTGCCTGGCCTCGCTCCTGCCCCTCGGCGCGCAAGCGGCCGATGCCGAAAAACCCGAGGCAGCCACCGAGGCCGCCCCTGCCCCCGTGGTGCGCCCGGCGCTGGCCGAACGCAGCCAGGACGATGCCCTGGCCCTCGAGCGCCAGGTGCCCAAGGCCGAGCAGCAGACCCTGCAGGCCAACGGTGAACACTTCCTGGCGCTGTGGAAGCCGGCCAACGACAGCGACCCGAAAGGTGCGGTGATCATCGTCCCCGGTGCCGGCGAAAGCGCCGACTGGCCGACCACGGTCGGGCCGTTGCGCCGCGGCTTCCCCGATGTCGGCTGGCACACCTTGAGCGTGAGCCTTCCAGACCTGCTGGCCGAACGCCCGCAGGCGCGCGTCGAGGCCAAGCCCGCCGCAGAACCGGCCAAGGACTCAGGTGAAACAGCGCCGACCAAGGATACGCCCGCAGACGCCAACGCCAACGTTGCCCAAGCCACAGCCGCCGAGACCGACACCGCCGAAAGCACCGACGCCGCCAAGGCCGACGAACACACCGACCAGGACGACGCCGAGCGCATCTTCGCCCGCCTGGATGCCGCCGTGGCCTATGCGCAACAGCAGCAGGCACGCAGCATCGTGCTGCTGGGCAACGGCAGCGGCGCCTATTGGGCGGCGCGCTACCTCAGCGAGAAGCAGCCGCCAGAGGTACAGAAACTGGTGATGGTCGCGGCGCAGACGCCCGCACGGGTCGAGCACGACCTGCTGAGCCTGACTCCGACCCTGAAAGTGCCGACCGCCGACCTCTACTACACCACGCGCCCCCAGGACCGCCTGGCCGCCGAGCAGCGCCTGCAGGCCAGCAAGCGGCAGAAGGACAGCGGGTACCGCCAGATTTCGCTGATGGCCATACCGGGCAACAAGGCAGCGGAGCAAGAGCAGTTGCTGCGCCGGGTTCGCGGCTGGCTGACACCACAGGAACAGTGACGAACATCGCGGGGCACGTCGCATCGGCGCCCCGCGATAGCTTCGCTAGAAGCCCCGCCGCTTGCGGATCAGGGCATAGGCCTGATGCAGCTCACGCGTGTGCTCGGTCGCCTCGCGCACCTTGGCCTCACTGGCACCACTGCCCACCAGCTTGTCCGGATGGTGCCGGCTGAGCAGTCGCCGATAGGCCTGCTTGACCTTGTCGGCCTCGGTGTCCGGCTCCACCCCAAGCAGCCGCAAGGCGGCGGCATAGGTCATCACGCCGCCTTCGACGGACGAGCGCCGTGGCTCGTACTCCTTGGCCAGAGCCTGCACCTGCTGGCGGCTGAGCCCCAATTGTTCGCCCCATCGCAGCAGCAGGTCGTGCTCATGCCGGCCGGCCTTGCCATCCGCCCAGACCATTCGCCAGCAGGCGCGCAAGGTGCCCTCGGCGGCATGCGGCTGCAACTTGATCCGGCGCAGGTAATGGCCCAGCCGCCCCTTGCCCGACTTGCCCCGGTTGAACGCGGCAATCGCCCGCAGCCGCGCGGGCTCCGCCAGGTCCAGCCGGGTCATTTCCTGGCGCGCCTGCTGGATATGCCCCTCGGCAACCCGGCCATCGCTCTTGGCCAGACGCCCAAGCAGCACGAACAGCAACTCTTCGTCGCGCAGCGCCGGGCGCCCGCCAAGGCGCTCGCGCATGTCGTCCCATCCCTGCAGACGCAGGCGCCGATCCATGGCCTGACCCAGCAGCGCCCCGAGCAAAGCCCCGGGGATACTGGCCATGGCGAAACCGGCCCCGGCACCAATCACTGTGCTTGGCCACCACATGTCAGGCGCGCTCGCCGATCAGGCGTTCGACATCGGCCAGGCGCTCGAGGGTGCCGACATCGACCCAGTGCCCCTGATAGTGCTCGCCACTCACCTGGCCCGCAGCCATGGCCTTGCGCAGCAGCGGTGCGAGCTTGAAGGCGCCGGGTTGGCAAGCGTCGAACAGCGCCGGGGCGAGCACCGAGATACCGCTGAAAGTCAGCGTCCCGGGCGCGTCATCGCCATCAGCTACCTGCTCGCCCCGCAGACGGAAGTCGCCTCGCCCGTGATGCCCGGGGTTGTCTACCAGCACCAGGTGCGCGAGCCCCTGCAACGGCGCCTGCAACGCGCTGAAGTCGTAGTCGGTCCAGATATCGCCGTTGACCAGCACGAACGGCGCATCACCCAGCAGCGGCAGCGCCTTGAAGATGCCGCCGCCGGTCTCCAGCGGTTCGCCTTCCGGCGAGTAGCGCAGGCGCAGGCCGAAGCGGCTGCCATCGCCCAGGTGATCCTCGATCTGCTGGCCGAGCCAGGCATGGTTGATGACCACCTCGGTGAAGCCGGCCCGGGCCAGCGCCTCCAGGTGGTACTCGATCAATGGCTTGCCGGCGGCCGGCACCAGCGGTTTTGGGGTGTGCAGGGTCAGTGGGCGCATGCGCTCGCCCTTGCCCGCCGCGAGGATCATTGCCTTCATGAATGGGCCCCGGCCTTGAGTTCACCGATCAGCGCGCCCAGCTCGGCCAACTCCGGACGACGACCAATCACTTCATCTATATAGGCGAAGAAACGCGGTACGTCAGTGAGGTAGCGCGGTTTACCGTCACGGTGGCAGATGCGGGCGAAAATACCGATCACCTTGAGGTGGCGCTGCACCCCCATCAGGTCGCTGGCGCGGTGGAAGTCCTCGAATGCCGGCTGTACTGGAATACCGGCGGCCTGGGCCTTTTGCCAATAATCGCTGAGCCACCCCTCGACGCGGGCCTGGGGCCAGCTGAGGAAGGCGTCCTTGAACAGGCAGGTGATGTCGTAGGTGACCGGGCCGTAGACCGCATCCTGGAAGTCCAGCACACCGGGGTTCGGCGTGCTTTGCATCAGGTTGCGCGGCATGTAGTCGCGGTGCACCAGTACTTTAGGTTGCGCCAGGGCGCTGTCGATCAACAGCTGGCTGACCCGCTGCCAGCTGGCCTGTTGGGCTTCAGTCAGCTTCACGCCCAGCTCGCGGCCAACGTACCACTCCGGGAACAACTCGACTTCGCGGCGCAGCAGCGCGTCGTCGTAGCTCGGCAACGGGGCGTCCATCGGCAGGCGCTGGAACGCCAGCAGCGCGTCGATGGCGTCCTTGAACAGGGCGTCAGCGTTGTCGGCATCGATGACGTCCAGGTAAGTCTGGCGCCCCATATCGCCCAATAGCAGGAAGCCGCGCTCAAGGTCCTGGGCATGGATCTGCGGCACATGCACGCCGGCACTGGCCAGCAAGTGGTCGATGGCAACGAACGGGCGGCAGTTTTCCTGGGGCGGTGGCGCATCCATGACCACGAAGCTGTGGCCGGCGCCCTCCCAGCGGAAGTAGCGGCGGAAACTCGCATCGCTGCTGGCGGCGGTCAGGCTGCCGGCGGGCACGTCACCCCAGCCGTTGGTGCGAAATAGAATCTCGAGCTGCTCGGCGAGCCAGGCAGTCAGTTGTTGCAGACGTACATCGTGGTCGGGCATTACAAGGGTCTCCGACGGCGCTAGCCGTCAAGCGGGTCATGCTTTATTATCCAGCATCTTTTTCAGACCATCGAGAGGCGTGCGGCCCCCACACGCGGGCAGATGGCACGCAGGAAGCCCGGACTAATAAGATGGCATTGAAATCCCCCGCGTTTCGTAGAAAGTTTCCATTGCTGGTCACTGGCGGTCTGCTGGCCCTGCAACCTTTGGCCATGCCGCATGCGTTAGCAGCCGAGCAGTTCGACTGCCAAGTGTCCGCTTCCGGTGGCTGGGACTGCAAGCCCAAGGCTGCCAGTAACCTGCCGCCTCGCCCGGTTCATCCGGGTGCCGCTGCCGCCAGTTCCGGTGATGAAACACCAGAGCAAGTGGCCCAGGAGCAGGCCGACAAGCCGGTACTGGTTACCGAGAGCAAGGGCCGCGCCCTGAAGTCGCGCAGCGAAGACTACAGCCACCTCGACTGGGTACCCCGCGAGAAGCTCACGGCCGCGCAGCTGGCCGAGACCGGCCCGTACTGCGGTGGCGCCTATATCGAGCCAACCCGCCCAGGCATGGATGACACCACGCCCAAGGACGAAGCCCCGACCTACATCAACGCCAAGGTTTCCAAGTACCAGCAGGAGCAGCAGATCGCCACCCTCGCCGGTGACGTGGTCATGCGCCAGGGCAGCATGCAGGCCGAAGCGGACGAAGCCAACCTGTACCAGGCCGAGAACCGTGGCGAGCTCAAGGGCAACGTCAAGATCCGTGACAACGGCTCGCTGGTAGTCGGTGATGAGGCACAGATTCAGCTCGACACCGGCGAAGCCCGGGTCGACAACGCCGAATACGTGATGCACAAATCGCACATCCGCGGTAATGCGCTGTACGCCAAGCGCGCGGAAAACGCGATCATCCGCCTCAAGGATGGTACCTACACCACCTGTGAGCCGGGCAGCAACGCATGGCAGCTCAAGGGCAACAACATCACCCTGAACCCGGCCACCGGCTTTGGTACTGCCACCAACGTCACGCTGCGGGTCAAGGATTTCCCGGTCTTCTATACGCCGTACATCTACTTCCCGATCGATGATCGTCGGCAGTCCGGCTTCCTGCCGCCATCGTTCAGCAGCAGCAGCGATACCGGCTTCATGCTGGTCACCCCGTACTACTTCAACCTGGCGCCGAACTACGACGCCACGTTGTATCCGCGCTATATGGCCAAGCGCGGCATGCTCATGGAAGGCGAGTTCCGCTACCTGACCAAATCCAGCGAAGGCCAGTTCGGTGGCGCCTACCTGAGCGATCAGGACGACGACCGCAAGCTGCAGACGGACTACAAGAAAGAACGCTGGATGATCAACTGGCAGCACAAGGGCGGCCTGGATGATCGCCTGATGGGCGAGGTGGACTACACCGACATCAGCGACCCGTTCTACTTCCAGGACCTGGAGTCTGACCAGATCGGTGTCGAAAGCCGAGACTACGTCAACCAGCGCGGCACGCTTAACTACCGTGGCGACGACTACACTGCCCGGTTGAACGTGCATGCCTACGAAATGGCGACCATTTCGCAGATTACCCCTTACGACAAGCTTCCACAGCTTTCGATCACCGGCTTGCTGCCGTACCACCCTGAAGGGCTCGACCTCAGCTACGAAGCCGAAGCCGTTCGCTTCGAGCGTGACCTGAAGAACGACCTGGTGTTCGACAAGGATGGCCTGCCTGACAAATCGCTCGGCCTCGTGACCGATGCTGACGGCAATGTCCTCGGCGGCCGCCGCCTTGACGAGAGCGTCACCGGCATCGCCCGTGCCAACGGTACCCGCCTGCACGCGGCACCGGCCATCAGCCTGCCGATGGAAGCGAGCTACGGCTATATCAAACCGAAGCTCAAGTATGCCGTCACCCGCTACGACCTCGACCTGGACAGCCAGGGCCAGGCCCAGGCGATCACGCAGTCGGGCCTTCCGGGCTATGGCAGCTACAACAGCACACTGAACCGTGATATCCCGATCTTCAGCGTCGACAGCGGCCTGTACTTCGATCGCAACACCCAGATGTTCGGCACCAACTACCGCCAGACCCTCGAGCCGCGACTGTTCTACCTCTACGTCCCGTACAAGGACCAGAAGGACATTCCGATCTTTGATACGAGCGAGCGTCTGTTCGACTACGGTTCACTGTTCCGCGACAACCGCTTCAGCGGCACCGATCGCATCGGCGACGAAAACAAGCTGTCGCTGGGTGTGACCAACCGCTGGATCGAGGACAACGGCTTCCAGCGTCAGCGCTTGAGCATTGGCCAGGCCTACTACTTCAAGGATCGCAAGGTCCAGTTGCCAGGCATCGACTACAGCACCCGCAAGGACAGCCTGTCGGACGTGTCACCGTACGCTCTGGAATACGAGTACGCCTTCAACCGCGACTGGCGCTTCAACTCGGACTTCAACTGGGACCCGGACAGCCGCAGCACTCGCTCGGGTAGCGCGATGTTCCACTACCAGCCTGAAGACAATCCGAACAAGATCGTCAACCTCGGCTACCGCTACCGCAACGACCTGATCACCTATGACTCGCTGACCGGCTTGTGGAAAGTTGGCGGCGGTGACTACGGCACTCCAGGCGAACCGGGCTACATCAAGGATTACTACAAGATCCAGCAGCACGACTTCTCGGTCATCTGGCCGATCGTTCCGCAGTGGAGCGTGATCGCGCGCTGGCAGCACGACTACAACCGCAACCGCACCCTGGAAGCCATGGGTGGTTTCGAGTACGACAACTGCTGCTGGAAGCTGCGCCTGATCAACCGCTACTGGATGGACTACGACGATTTCAGCCAGGCGGTCCCGGACAACGAGAAGGGCGACCACGGTATCTTCCTGCAAGTCGTGCTCAAGGGCCTCGGCGGTGTAGTGGGCAACAAGGTTGAGTCGTTCCTGGACAAAGGCATTCAAGGTTATCGTGAACGTGAAGACCAAGCTTATTGATCGTCTGCGCCCGCTGATGCTGGGCGCCGTTTTACTCAGCGGCGCGGCGCATGCCGCACCGCAGTCCCTGGACCGCGTGGTGGCCATCGTCGACAACGACGTGGTCATGCAGAGCCAACTGGACCAGCGCGTGCGTGAGGTCCAGCAGACCATCGCCAAGCGCGGTGGCGGCGTGCCGCCGGCTGGCGCGCTGGAGCAGCAGGTACTGGAACGCCTGATTGTCGAGAACCTGCAACTGCAGATCGGCGAGCGCTCGGGCATCCGCATCACCGACGAAGAGCTGAACCAGGCCGTCGCCACCATTGCCCAGCGCAATGGCATGTCGCCGGAGCAGTTCCGTGCTGCCCTGGCCCATGATGGCCTGTCGTTCGACGACGCCCGCGAACAGATCAAGCGCGAGATGATCATCAGCCGCGTGCGTCAGCGTCGTGTCGCCGAACGTATCCAGGTGTCCGAGCAGGAAGTGAAGAACTTCCTCAATTCCGACCTCGGCAAGATGCAGATGTCGGAAGAGTACCGCCTGGCCAACATCCTTATCCCGACCCCGGAAAGCGCCAACTCCACGGCGATCCAGGCGGCAGCCCAGCAGGCCGGCCAGGTCTACCAGCAGCTCAAGCAGGGCGCCGACTTCGGCAAGCTGGCCATCGAACGCTCGGCCAGCGAAAACGCCCTGGAAGGCGGCGAGATGGGCTGGCGTAAAGCCGGCCAACTGCCACCGGACTTCGCCAAGATGCTCAGCAGCATGAGCGCCGGCGACGTCACCCAGCCTATTCGCATCCCCAACGGCTTCATCATCCTCAAGCTCGAGGAGAAACGTGGTGGCAGCGAGAGCGTGCTGCGTGACGAAGTGCATGTGCGCCACATCCTGATCAAGCCAAGCGAGATCCGCAGCGAAGCCGCCACCAAGGAGCTCGCTGAAAAACTGTACGACCGGATCAGCAGCGGCGAAGACTTTGCCACCTTGGCCAAGAGCTTCTCGGAAGACCCAGGCTCGGCACTCCACGGTGGTGACCTCAACTGGGTCGACCCGGACAGCCTGGTCCCGGAATTCCGCGAGCAGATGGCCGACGCCAAACAAGGCGTGGTGACCAAGCCGTTCCGTACCCAGTACGGCTGGCATGTGCTGGAAGTGCTGGGCCGCCGCGCCACCGACAGCACCGAAAAAGCCCGTGAGCAGCAGGCCATGAGCGTCCTGCGCAACCGCAAGTACGACGAAGAGCTGCAGACCTGGCTGCGCCAGATCCGCGACGAGGCTTACGTTGAAGTCAAGCTGCCTGGCGCTGACCAGGCCACCCAGTGAAGCCCCTGCGCTTTGCCGTTACACCCGGCGAACCAGCCGGCATAGGCCCCGACCTGTGCCTGCTGCTCGCCGCCGAGGCCCAGCCCCACCCCCTGATCGCCATCACCAGCCGTGACCTGCTCGCCGAGCGGGCCACGCAGTTGGGCCTGGCCGTCAGCCTGCTGCTCGTCACCCCGGACAAACTGCCCGAACACCCTGCCCCTGCCGGCAGCCTGTACGTCTGGGATACGCCCCTGGCCGCGCCGGTGGCCGCCGGGCAACTGAACAAGGCCAATGCAGCGTTTGTGCTGGATACGCTGACACGCGCCGGGCAAGGCTGCCTTGACGGGCATTTTGCCGGGATGATCACCGCCCCGGTACACAAAGGCGTGATCAACGAGAGCGGTATCGCCTTCTCCGGGCATACCGAGTTCCTCGCCGACCTCACCCACACCGCACAGGTGGTCATGATGCTGGCCACCCATGGCCTGCGCGTGGCCCTGGTGACCACGCACCTGCCGCTGCGCGACATTGCCGAGGCCATCACCGCCGAGCGCCTGGAGCGCGTGACCCGCATCCTGCATGCGGACATGCGTGACAAGTTCGGCATCGGCAAACCACGCATCCTGGTCTGCGGGCTCAACCCGCATGCCGGCGAAGGCGGCCACCTTGGCCGCGAAGAAATCGACATCATCGAGCCCGTACTGGAGCGCCTGCGTACCGAAGGCATGGACCTGCGCGGACCATTACCGGCCGATACCCTGTTTACCCCCAAATATCTGGAGCACTGCGACGCAGTGCTGGCGATGTACCACGACCAAGGCCTGCCCGTACTCAAGTACAAGGGCTTCGGCGCCGCGGTCAACGTGACGCTGGGCCTGCCGATCATCCGTACTTCGGTCGACCACGGCACCGCCCTGGACCTGGCCGGCACCGGCAAGATCGACACCGGCAGCCTGCGCGTCGCCCTGGAAACCGCCTACCAGATGGCCGAGAACCGACCATGACCGAGCATTACCAACACCGGGCGCGCAAGCGCTTCGGCCAGAACTTCCTGCATGACGCCGGAATCATCGACCGCATCCTGCGGGCGATCCACGCCAAGGCCGGCGAAAACCTGCTGGAAATCGGCCCTGGCCAGGGCGCCCTCACCGAGGGCCTGCTGAACAGCGGCGCACAACTGGACGTGGTGGAGCTGGACAAGGACCTGGTGCCGATCCTGCAACACAAGTTCGCCGGGCGTGACAATTTCCGCCTGCACCAGGGCGACGCCCTGAAGTTCGACTTCAATCAGCTGGGTGTACCGCAACGCAGCCTGAAAGTGGTGGGCAACCTGCCCTACAACATCTCCACGCCGCTGATCTTCCACCTGCTGGCACACGCCAACCTGATCCGCGACATGCACTTCATGCTGCAGAAGGAAGTGGTCGAGCGTATGGCCGCAGGGCCTGGCGGTGGTGACTGGGGGCGGTTGTCGATCATGGTGCAGTACCACTGCCGCGTGGAACACCTGTTCAACGTAGGCCCCGGCGCCTTCAACCCGCCACCGAAGGTCGATTCGGCCATCGTGCGCCTGGTGCCCCATGAAGTGCTGCCTTACCCGGCCAAGGACCCTCTGCTGCTGGAGCGTGTCGTGCGCGAAGCCTTCAACCAGCGCCGCAAGACCCTGCGCAACACGCTCAAGGGCCTGCTCGACAGCCAGGCCATCGAGGCCGCTGGCGTCGATGGCAGCCTGCGCCCCGAGCAACTGGACCTGGCAGCGTTCGTGCGCCTGGCCGACAAGCTGGCCGAGCAGCAAGGCTGACCCCACCTCGCAACACAAGCACGCTCCCGTGGGAGCGTGCTTGCCCCACGGTCAGCCATGACTGGCCCTCCCCCCCGCCAATGGCCTAGACTGCGTTATTGCGTCAGTTCGCCCAAGGCCCTTGCATGTCCGACCCCCGCTACCAGATCGACGTCAGCGTCGTGACCCGCTACCTCAAAGAACAATCCGACCCCGAAAACAGTCGCTTCGCTTTCGCCTACACCATCACCGTGCAGAACAACGGCACGGTCAAGGCCAAGCTGATGTCGCGTCACTGGCTGATCACCAATGGCGATGGCGAAGTCGAGGAAGTGCGCGGCGCCGGCGTGATCGGCCAACAACCGCTGATCGACCCAGGCCAGAGCCACACCTACAGCAGCGGGGCGGTCATCACCACCCGCGTCGGCACCATGCAGGGCAGCTATCAGATGTTCGCCGAAGACGGTAAACGCTTCGATGCCGAGATCGCACCCTTCCGCCTGGCCGTTCCCGGGGCCCTGCACTGATGGCCACTTACGCGGTCGGTGACCTGCAAGGCTGCCTGCAGCCGCTCAAGTGCCTGCTCGAACGCGTACGCTTCGACCCTGCCGTCGATCGCCTGTGGCTGGTGGGTGACCTGGTCAACCGCGGCCCCGAGTCGCTCGAAACACTGCGCTACCTGTACTCCATTCGCCACGCCCTGGTGTGCGTGCTGGGTAACCACGACCTGCACCTGCTGGCGGCCTGGCATAACGTCGAGCGCCTGAAGAAGAGCGACACCCTGCGCGAGATCATCGAAGCGCCGGATGCCGACCAGTTGTTCGACTGGCTGCGCCGGCAGAAGCTGCTGCACTACGACGAGCCCCGTGGCATCGCCATGGTTCATGCCGGGATCCCGCCGCAATGGACCCTGGGCAGAGCGCTGGAGCTGGCTGCTGAAGTCGAGGAAGTGCTGCGCGACGACAATCGCCTGAAGCTCTACCTGGACGGCATGTACGGCAACGAACCGAACAAGTGGAGCAAGGATCTCACCGGCGTCGAGCGCCTGCGGGTGATCACCAACTACTTCACCCGCATGCGCTTCTGTACCGCCGCCGGCAAGCTCGACCTCAAGACCAAGGAAGGCGCAGACAGCGCGCCAAAAGGCTACAAGCCATGGTTCGACCACCCCGACCGCCGTGCGCGCCATGTGAAAATCATCTTCGGCCACTGGGCTGCCCTTGAAGGCCGCGTCAATGCACCGGGCGTCATCGCCCTGGACACCGGCTGCGTCTGGGGTGGCGCCATGACCCTGTACAACGTCGACAGCGGCGAATACCACCGCTGCGACTGCACCCGCGAGGGCACCCCTCGCCTGCCGGCAGCACCGGCCGCCCCTACCGATCAGCCCTGAAGGAACCGCCCCCATGAGCGAATTCAAGCGCATCACCCCCGAACAGGCCCTCGCCCTGCGCGCAGAAGGCGCGGTCGTGGTCGACATTCGCGACCCGCAAGCCTATGCCGCTGGCCACATCAGCGGCGCCACTCATCTGGATAACCACTCGGTTGCCGACTTCATCCGCAACGCCGACCTCGACGCGCCTACACTGGTAGTCTGCTACCACGGCAACTCCAGCCAGAGCGCCGCCGCCTACCTCGTCGGCCAGGGCTTCTCCAACGTCTACAGCATCGACGGAGGCTTCGAACTGTGGCGCAGCACCTACCCGGGCGAAACCGCTCAGGGCAGTGCTGAATAATTTTTTCATTTTTCCTGCAGCCCGCGTTCCGTGCGGGCTCGCGACCGACCTGACGAACGGTCACAGACGTCTTCTTCGCCCCCTGCCCTTGACCTCTCGTATAACCAACTATCCTTAAGCCCAGGCCATCCAAAATAGGGGAGAGCCGGTACACCGGCGTGCGGGTCATCGGTAGCGTTTCAGGGTGTTCTGGGGGGTATACAGCAATCGGCAAAAACCGGTTGCATGCCAGCATCGGCTGACTGATCCGGCGTCGTCTCCACGTATCGAGCGAGGTGACGTCATGAGCATTTTTAGCCACTTCCAACAACGTTTCGAGTCCACCCGCCAGGAAGAACTCTCGCTGCAGGAGTACCTCGAGCTGTGCAAAGAGGATCGCAGCGCCTATGCCTCGGCGGCCGAGCGGCTGTTGCTGGCCATCGGCGACCCAGAGCTGATCGACACCTCAAGCAACTCCAGGCTGTCGCGGATCTTCTCCAACAAGGTGATCCGCCGCTATCCGGCCTTTGCCGACTTCCATGGGATGGAAGAATGCATCGACCAGATCGTCTCCTACTTCCGCCATGCCGCCCAAGGCCTGGAAGAGAAGAAGCAGATCCTCTACCTGCTGGGCCCGGTGGGCGGCGGTAAATCGTCGCTGGCCGAGAAACTCAAGCAGCTGATGGAAAAAGTACCCTTCTATGCCATCAAGGGCTCGCCGGTATTCGAGTCCCCGCTGGGGTTGTTCAACGCCACCGAAGATGGCGCGATCCTCGAAGAAGAGTTCGGCATCAACCGCCGTTACCTGAACACCATCATGTCGCCCTGGGCCACCAAACGCCTGCAAGAGTTCGGCGGTGACATCAGCAAATTCAAGGTGGTCAAGCTCTATCCCTCGATCCTCAACCAGATCGCCATCGCCAAGACCGAACCCGGTGACGAGAACAACCAGGACATCTCTGCCCTGGTCGGCAAGGTGGATATCCGCAAACTCGAAGAATTCCCGCAGAACGACGCCGACGCCTACAGCTATTCGGGCGCGCTGTGCCGGGCCAACCAGGGCCTGATGGAATTCGTCGAGATGTTCAAGGCGCCGATCAAGGTCCTGCACCCCTTGCTCACCGCCACCCAGGAAGGCAACTACAACAGTACCGAAGGGCTCGGGGCCATCCCCTATACCGGCATCCTGCTGGCCCACTCCAACGAATCGGAGTGGCACACCTTCCGCAACAACAAGAACAACGAAGCCTTCATCGACCGTATCTACATCGTCAAGGTGCCCTACTGCCTGCGGGTCAGCGACGAGATCAAGATCTACGACAAGCTGTTGGTCAACAGCTCGCTGGCCAAGGCCCACTGCGCGCCCGACACCCTCAAGATGCTGGCCCAGTTCACCGTGCTTTCGCGGCTCAAGGAGCCGGAAAACTCCAACATCTATTCGAAGATGCGGGTCTATGACGGTGAGAATCTCAAGGACACCGACCCCAAGGCCAAATCGATCCAGGAGTACCGCGACTCGGCAGGCGTCGACGAGGGCATGAACGGCCTGTCGACCCGCTTCGCCTTCAAGATCCTGTCCAAGGTGTTCAACTTCGACCCGCACGAAATCGCGGCCAACCCGGTGCACCTGCTGTATGTGCTGGAGCAGCAGATCGAGCAGGAGCAATTCCCGGCCGAAGTTCGCGAACGTTACCTGCGCTACCTCAAGGAATACCTGGCGCCGCGCTACATCGAGTTCATCGGCAAGGAAATCCAGACCGCTTACCTCGAGTCCTACAGCGAGTACGGCCAGAACATCTTCGACCGCTACGTGCTGTATGCCGATTTCTGGATTCAGGATCAGGAGTACCGCGACCCGGAAACCGGCGAGATCCTCAACCGCATCGCCCTCAACGAAGAGCTGGAGAAGATCGAGAAGCCGGCCGGCATCAGCAATCCGAAGGATTTCCGCAACGAAATCGTCAACTTCGTGCTGCGCGCCCGGGCCAACAACAATGGCAAGAACCCCAGCTGGCTCAGCTACGAGAAGCTGCGGGTGGTCATCGAGAAGAAAATGTTCTCCAACACCGAGGACCTGCTGCCGGTCATCAGCTTCAATGCCAAGGCCAGCAAGGAAGATCAACAGAAGCACAACGACTTCGTCACCCGGATGGTCGAGCGCGGCTACACAGACAAGCAGGTGCGCCTGCTGTCGGAATGGTACCTGCGGGTCCGCAAATCGCAATAAAGCGGCAAGCGACAAGCCGCAAGCTGCAAGCCGTGCAGCGCCAGGGCGAGCTCTGGCGCTACGGCTTTCAGCAGCGGTGGCTGCTCCATCTTGCAGCTTGAAGTCAGTAGCTGCATCCAGTCACCGGAGGGATCATGAGCTACGTAATCGACCGACGCCTGAACGGCAAGAACAAGAGCACGGTCAACCGCCAGCGCTTTTTGCGGCGGTACCGTGAGCACATCAAGAAAGCCGTCGAAGAGGCCGTTAGCCGCCGCTCCATCATGGACATGGAGCATGGCGAGCAGATCAGCATCCCGGGCCGTGACATCGACGAACCGGTGCTGCACCACGGTCGCGGCGGCAAGCAGACCATCGTCCACCCCGGCAACAAAGAGTTCACTGCAGGTGAGCATATCGCTCGACCACAAGGCGGTGGCGGGGGTGGCGGGCGCGGCAAGGCCGGCAACTCCGGCGACGGCATGGACGATTTCGTCTTCCAGATCACCCAGGAAGAGTTTCTCGAATTCATGTTCGAGGACCTTGAGCTGCCCAACCTGGTCAAACGCCACCTGACCGGTGCCGACACCTTCAAGACCGTGCGCGCCGGGATCGCCAACGAAGGCAATCCCTCGCGCATCAACATCGTGCGCACCCTGCGTTCGGCCCATGCCCGGCGCATCGCGCTGACGGGCAGCAGCCGCGCACTGTTGCGCGAGGCACAAAAGGAGCTGGATCGGCTGAAAGTCGAGGAGCCCGACAACTTCACCGACATTCAGGAAACCGAGGCCGAGATCGAGCGGCTCAAGGCACGTATCAACCGTCTGCCGTTCCTCGATACCTTCGACCTCAAGTACAACCTGCTGGTCAAGCAGCCCAACCCCAGCTCCAAGGCGGTGATGTTCTGCCTGATGGACGTTTCCGGCTCCATGACCCAGGCCACCAAGGACATCGCCAAACGCTTCTTCATCCTCTTGTACCTGTTCCTCAAGCGGAACTATGACCGCATCGAGGTGGTGTTCATCCGGCACCACACCAGTGCCCGCGAAGTCGACGAGGAAGAATTCTTCTACTCCCGCGAAACCGGCGGCACCATCGTTTCCAGCGCGCTCAAGCTGATGCAGGAAATCATGGCTGAGCGCTACCCGGCCAGCGACTGGAACATCTACGCCGCCCAGGCGTCCGACGGTGACAACTGGAACGACGACTCGCCGATCTGCCGCGACATCCTGTCCAAGCAGATCATGCCGCACGTGCAGTACTACACTTATGTCGAAATCACCCCACGCGAGCATCAGGCGCTGTGGTACGAGTACGAGCGCATCGGCGAGGGTTTCCCCGACACCTTTGCCCAGCAACAGTTGGTATCGGCCGGCGACATCTACCCGGTCTTCCGTGAACTCTTCCAGCGCAGGTTAGCCACATGACCGCCAGAGAGCAGAGACGCCAACCCATTTCCACCGGCTCCGAATGGACATTCGAGCTGATCCAGACCTACGACCGCGAAATCAGTCGCCTGGCCGCGCGTTACGCGCTGGATACCTACCCCAACCAGATCGAAGTGATCACCGCCGAACAAATGATGGACGCCTATGCGTCCGTGGGCATGCCGTTGGGTTATCACCACTGGTCCTATGGCAAGCAATTTCTCAGTACCGAGAAATCCTACAGCCGTGGGCAGATGGGCCTGGCCTACGAGATCGTGATCAATTCCGACCCGTGCATCGCCTACCTGATGGAAGAGAACACCATGTGCATGCAGGCACTGGTGATCGCCCATGCCTGCTATGGCCACAACAGCTTCTTCAAGGGCAACTACCTGTTCCGTACCTGGACAGACGCAAGTTCCATCATCGACTACCTGGTATTCGCCAAGCAGTACATCGCCCAGTGCGAGGAGCGCCATGGCATCGACGCTGTCGAAGACCTGATCGACTCCTGCCACGCCCTGATGAACTATGGTGTTGACCGCTACAAACGCCCTTACCCGATCTCGGCCGAAGAGGAGCGTCGCCGGCAGAAGGAGCGTGAAGAGCACCTGCAGCGGCAGATCAACGACCTGTGGCGCACCATCCCCAAAGGCACCGAAAAGGGCGGCGAGCGCGACGATGCGCGCTTCCCTGCCGAACCTCAGGAAAACATCCTGTATTTCATCGAGAAACACGCGCCGCTGCTCGAACCCTGGCAACGTGAAGTGGTGCGCATCGTGCGCAAGATTGCGCAGTATTTCTACCCGCAACGCCAAACCCAGGTGATGAACGAGGGTTGGGCGACCTTCTGGCACTACACCCTGATGAACGACCTGTACGACGAAGGGCTGATCACCGAAGGCTTCATGATGGAGTTCCTGCAGTCGCACACCAGCGTGGTGTTCCAGCCGGGCTTCGACAGCCCCTATTACAGCGGCATCAACCCCTACGCCCTGGGGTTTGCCATGTACACCGACATCCGCCGTATCTGCGAAAACCCGACGGAAGAAGATCGCCGCTGGTTCCCGGACATCGCCGGCAGCGACTGGCTTTCCACCCTCAAGTTCGCCATGAGCAGCTTCAAGGACGAGAGCTTCATCCTGCAGTACCTGTCACCGAAAGTGATGCGCGACCTCAAGCTGTTCAGCATTCTCGACGACGACCAGCGCGACGATCTGCTGGTGCCGGCGATCCATGACGAGGATGGCTATCGCACCATCCGTGAACAGTTGGCCGCGCAGTACAACCTGGGTAACCGTGAACCCAACGTGCAGATCTGGAGCATCGATCGCCGCGGCGACCGCTCCCTGACCCTGCGCCACCAGCAGCACAACCGTAAGCCACTGGGCGACTCCACCGACGAAGTGCTCAAGCACCTGCACCGCCTGTGGGGCTTCGACATCCACCTCGAGACCGTCCAGGGCGACCAGGTGATGAAAACCCACCACATGCCGCCCCGCAGCGAACACGGCGAGGCCGGCGACTACGGGCGCATGGACCTGGCCGTGGTGCACCACCTCTAGCGCAGCACCCCCTCCATTGCTGTCGACAAGGTATCCTGTCGCCAGTAATGGAGGTTCCACATGCAGATCTACAAGGTTGGCGGTGCCGTGCGCGACCGCTTGCTCGGCCGCCCGGTCAGTGACATCGACTGGTTGGTGGTCGGCGCCACGGTCGAACAGATGCAGGCCCAGGGCTTTCGCCCCGTCGGTGCCGATTTCCCAGTATTCCTGCACCCGAAGACGGGCGAGGAATATGCCTTGGCCCGCACCGAGCGCAAAAGCGGCCGTGGCTATGGCGGCTTCACCTTTCACGCAAGCCCGGATGTCACCCTCGAAGAAGACCTGATTCGTCGCGACCTGACCATCAACGCCATGGCCGAGGACGAACAGGGCACGCTGTACGATCCCTACCACGGTAAACGCGACCTGGATCAGCGCATCCTTCGCCATGTTTCCCCGGCGTTCGCCGAAGATCCCCTGCGTGTACTGCGTGTTGCCCGTTTTGCTGCCCGCTACGCGCCGCTGGGTTTCAAGGTCGCCGAAGAAACCTTGGGGCTGATGCGCCAGATTGCCGAATCGGGCGAACTACAGGCGCTGACCGCCGAGCGCAGCTGGAAAGAGGTCGAGCGTGCCTTGATGGAACGCGAGCCGCAGGTGTTCATTGAAGTACTGCGTAGCTGTGGCGCACTTATGGAACTGATGCCCGAGCTTGCGCACGGCGCTGAAACATTGCCGGCGCTGCACCAGGCGGCAAGGCGTCAGCAGCCGCTGCCGGTGCGCTGGGCGTGCCTGCTGCGAGGGTTGCAGCCTGCCGCGATCAAGGCGCTCAACCAGCGCCTCAAGGCCCCGCGCGAATGCCAGGAACTGGCGGCGCTGGTGGGGGAGTTTGCCGAGCGGGCGGACCATGCCCTGGCGCTGGAGCCTGCAAGCCTGCTGGAAATGCTGCAGAAGTTCGACGTGTACCGGCGGCCGCAGCGCTTCGAGGACTTCATCGCCGCGTGCGAGATGGCGACGCTGGGCTCAGGTTATCCACAAGGCGAGTACTTGCGCGGGGCCGCAGAAGCGGCGCGTGCCGTGGATGTGAAGCCATTGCTGGAAACCGGGCTTACCGGCCAGGGCCTGGGCGAAGCGCTTAAAGCCGAGCGCCTGAAGGCGCTCGAAGCTTACAAGTCCGCTTGATCTGCCCGGCCTCTTCGCGAGCAGACCTCAGCGGCGAATCGCCGCTCCCACAACTGTCGTGCAGTACATGTGGGAGCGGGTTTACCCGCGAAGAGGGCAGCGCAGGCTCACGCCGGGGTCAACTGCAACCCACGCCATTCGAACGGCACCGGCGCCAGCACCTGTTGGATGCTCGCCTCATGCCACAGCTGCGCCATGCTTTTCCCCGCACCTGGATGCATGAGCGCCGGCGCCAGCAGCGATAGCGGCCACAGCACAAAGGCATTTTTCAGGATTTCCGCACGCGGCAGCACCAACCCATCGAAGGTGCCGTGCAGATCGCCGTACATCAGCACATCGATATCCAGCGGCAAACCCTTGCGGTCCGGCGCATATCGGCCATTTTCCGCCTCGATGAACTTGAGCCGCCGGTCGAACTCCAGCAGCGGCAACTCGGTCTGCCCGCGCACCACCAGGTTGTAGAACGGGCCGCTCTTGATGCCCACCGCCTGGCTCTCGAACACTGCCGAACACTGCATGCCGCTGAGCATGCCAGCCAACGCATCGAGCCCCGCACACAAGTGCCGCTCGCGATCGATGTTGCTGCCCAGGCCGAGGTAAACCGTGTTCAGAGACATCCGCGCTCGATCTCCACGCCAACGCCGCCGCGGGCTGCCGGCACTGCGCCCGGCTTGGTGAGCTTGAGGCGCACCCAGGGGATGTTGAACTCGGCCATCAGCACCGCCACCAGGCGCTCGGCGAACGTCTCGACCAACTCGTAGCGAGCCTGCTCGGCAAACGCCTGGACCCGCGCCGAAACGCTGGCATAGTCCAGTGCCAACGACAGGTCATCACCGGCGGCGGCCGGGCGGTTGTCCCAGGCGAAACTCAGGTCCAGGCGCAGGCACTGGCGAATATCCCGCTCCCAGTCGTAGGCGCCGATCACGGTATCGACTTCCAGGCCTTCGATGAACACTCTGTCCAAGCACTTCTCTCCACAGCACGACAAGGGCGACGGGCGCCGTTAGAATCAGGGCGTCCTCGCCCGGAATAGTTAGCATGTTTTGGTTACTGGCGCTGCTTGCCTACCTGCTCGGCTCTCTGTCCTTTGCCATCGTCCTGAGCCGCCTCAGCGGCAGCCCCGACCCCCGCTCCAGCGGCTCGGGCAATGCCGGCGCCACCAACATGCTGCGCCTGGCCGGGCGCAAGCTGGCGATCCTGACGCTGCTGGGCGACCTGTGCAAGGGCATGCTGCCGGTACTGCTGGCACGCCTGGCCGGGCTGGACCTGCAAGACCAGGCCTGGGTCGGTATCTGCGCGGTAGTCGGTCATCTGTTACCGATCTACTTCCGCTTCCAGGGCGGCAAGGGTGTGGCCACTGCCGCTGGCATGCTCATGGCCCTGTACTTGCCGGCCGCCCTGCTGGCCATCGGCGCCTGGCTGCTGACCTTCTACCTCACCCGCACCAGCTCGTTGGCCGCGTTGATCGCCACGCCCCTCACCCTGCCACTGCTGGCCTGGCGCGAGCCCGCAGCTCTGCTGCCTATGACGGTGCTCACGGTGATGATCGTCTGGCGCCATCGCAACAATTTGCGTGACTTGTTTGCCGGACGCGAACGGCACTTCTGAAACCCTCGCCCGAACCCAGCCCTTTCTACAGTGCCGGCAATTGCTCCATCGGCCAGCGCGGCTGCACGCTGATCGCCAGGTCTTGCTGCTGCCCAGCCATCAGGCGCTGGCAGCCAGCATAGGCGATCATCGCGCCATTGTCGGTGCAGAAGCGCGGGCGCGCGTAATAGACGTTGCCCTTGAGGCCAGCCAGCATGGTCTCCAGTGACGTGCGCAGGGCGGTGTTGGCACTCACACCACCGGCGATGACCAGGCGCTTGAGGCCGGTCTGCTTGAGCGCCCGCTTGCACTTGAAGGTCAGAGTCTCCACCACCGCCTGCTGGAACGCCAGCGACACGTCGCAACGGGTTTGCTCGTTGTCGTCCCCGGCATCGCGGCATTTTTGCCAAGTATTCAAGGCGAACGTCTTGAGGCCGCTGAAGCTGAACTGCAGGCCTGGACGGTCGCACATCGGCCGCGGGAACACGAAGCGCCCCGGGGTGCCTTGCTCGGCCAGGCGAGCGATTTCAGGCCCACCTGGATAATTGAGGCCGATCAGCTTGGCCGTCTTGTCGAACGCCTCGCCGGCCGCATCGTCCAGGCTCTCGCCGAGCAGTTCGTATTGGCCAATGCCATCGACCCGTACCAGCTGGGTATGACCGCCCGACACCAACAAAGCGACGAACGGAAACTCCGGCGGTTGCTCTTCGAGCATCGGCGCCAGCAAGTGCCCTTCCATATGGTGCACACCGATCGCCGGGATATCCCAGGCAAACGCCAGGGCCTGGGCGCAGGAGGCGCCCACCAGCAACGCGCCGACCAGGCCAGGACCCGCGGTGTAGGCGATGGCGTCGATCTCGGTGGCGACGCAGTCGGCCTCCTCCAGCACCTGCCGGATCAGCGGCAGCATGCGCTTGACGTGGTCGCGCGAGGCAAGCTCGGGTACCACGCCACCATAGGCGCGATGCAGGTCGATCTGGCTGAACAGCGCGTCGGCCAACAAGCCGCGTTCGCTGTCGTATAATGCGACGCCAGTTTCGTCGCAGGATGTTTCCAATCCCAGTACTAGCATGGGTTCGTGCCCTGTCGAGGCTGAATTCGAAGGCGCGCATGATAGTCCCCGTACCCTGTGCCGACCAGCGGTTTTCGATCAGAGGCTTTGCATTCCTGCCAGCTAAGGGTTAACATCCGCAACCCTTGAAAACCGACGTACTCCAGCACACCTTATGTTTTGCCAGGAGCACGTCTACCCCGGTAATGAATTAAGGTAGCCCTGGATGCCAGCCGTCAAAGTTAAAGAGAACGAACCCTTCGACGTAGCTCTGCGTCGTTTCAAGCGCTCCTGCGAAAAAGCCGGTGTACTGGCTGAAGTTCGTAGCCGCGAGTTTTATGAGAAGCCGACCGCCGAGCGTAAGCGCAAAGCCGCTGCCGCTGTAAAGCGTCACGCGAAGAAAGTTCAGCGCGAACAGCGCCGCGCAGTTCGTCTGTACTAATACAGCCGTTCTACGCAAAGCTTCTGCCCCGCCCGGCCTCGTGTCGGGCAGATGGCAGCGGTCGTTTCAAACCCTTGGCCATGCGCCTGGGGTGCCCCGGCAAAAGCCATGGGCAACCTGCAGCAACACGTCAGACCTGGCCATTGGCCAGACGTGCACGTCCTTTCTGACGAGCCCTAACAGGCTGGTGACGAGCACATACCCCTTCGCAATACCCCACGCCAAACCCGAGCACAAGCGTTTAGACTTGCCAGTTGCCAGATGACGAGGCTGCCATGGCCGGGCTGATTCCCCAGAGTTTCATCGATGACCTCCTGAACCGCACCGACATCGTCGACGTGGTGAGTTCGCGCGTCCAGCTGAAAAAGACCGGCAAGAATCTTTCCGCCTGCTGCCCGTTCCACAAGGAGAAGTCCCCCTCCTTCACCGTCAGCCCCGACAAGCAGTTCTACTACTGTTTTGGCTGCGGCGCCGGCGGCAACGCGCTGGGCTTCATCATGGACCACGACAACCTGGACTTCCCCCAGGCGGTCGAGGAACTGGCCCGTGCAGCCGGTATGGAAGTGCCACGCGAAGAGGGCCGCAAGGGGCAGAAACCGCGCCAGCCAACCGACTCCCCCCTGTACCCGCTGCTCGAAGCGGCCAGCGAATTCTATCGCCAGGCCCTGCGCAGCCACCCGACCCGCAAGGCGGCGGTGGACTACCTCAAGGGCCGCGGCCTGTCCGGCGAGATCGCCCGCGATTTCAGCCTCGGCTTCGCCCCGCCAGGCTGGGACAACCTGCTCAAGCACCTGGGCGCCGACGCGCTGCAGCAGAAGGTGATGATCGATGCCGGCCTGCTGATCGAGAACGCCGAGAGCGGCAAGCGTTACGACCGCTTTCGCGACCGCGTGATGTTCCCGATCCGCGACAGCCGTGGCCGGGTCATTGCCTTCGGCGGCCGAGTACTGGGCGACGACAAGCCCAAGTACCTGAACTCCCCGGAAACCCCGGTATTCCATAAAGGCCAGGAGCTGTACGGCCTGTACGAGGCACGCAAGAACAACCGCAACCTCGACGAAATCATCGTCGTCGAAGGCTACATGGACGTCATCGCCCTGGCCCAGCAGGGGCTGCGCAACGCCGTGGCGACACTGGGCACGGCCACCAGCGAAGAACATCTCAAGCGGCTGTTCCGCGTGGTGCCCAGCGTCCTGTTCTGCTTCGACGGCGACCAGGCGGGGCGCAAGGCTGCCTGGCGCGCACTGGAATCGACCCTGCCGAGCCTGCAGGATGGCCGCCGCGCACGCTTCCTGTTCCTGCCCGAGGGCGAAGACCCGGACAGCCTGGTCCGCGCGGAAGGCACCGACGCCTTCCATGCCCGCATCAACCAGCACGCCCAGCCGCTGGCCGACTATTTCTTCGAGCAGTTGAGCAACGAAGCTGATCCGCGCTCGCTGGAAGGCAAAGCGCACATGGTCACGCTGGCCGCCCCGCTGATCGAAAAGGTCCCAGGGGCAAACCTGCGCCAACTGATGCGCAACCGCCTGAAAGAGATCACCGGCCTCGACCCGCAGCAGCTGGAGCAACTGGCGCAGAGCGCGCCGGCCGCCAGCAGCGTGCCGGATTACGACCCGGGCTTCGACTACGACGCCATGGCCAGCTATACCCCGGACTATGGCGACCTGCAGCACCAGCCCGACTACGCCCCGGCGCAACAGGAGCAACGCCCCTGGACACCGAACAAGGGCGGCAAGAAACAATGGGAAGGTAAGCCCTGGGACAAGAAAGGCGGCAAGCCCTGGCAGCGCGATGGCCAACGTGGCGACGCACCACCGCGGGTGCCGGCGCCGGTGGAACCACCGTCGTTATCGGCGCTGCGCACGCTGTTGCACCACCCGTTGCTGGCCGGCAAGGTCGAAGATGCCGGCCATTTCGCCGACGAGCAGCAACTCTACAGCCAACTGCTGGTGGCCCTGATCGAGGCTGCGCAGAAGAATCCTAAGCTAAGCTCTATGCAGCTGATCGCACGCTGGCATGGCACCGAACAAGGCCGCTTGCTGCGTGCCCTGGCGGAAAAGGAATGGTTGATCGATGCCGACAACCTTGAACAACAGTTTTTCGACACTATAACTAGCTTGTCCGCCCGCCAACGCGAGCGCAGCCTGGAACATTTGATCAGCAAATCTCGTCTAACAGGCTTGGACGAGGACGAAACTGCCAAGCTTCGTGACTTGCTCCGCCGCAATGTTCCCGCACAAAACCCGACCTCATCTGGCGCGTGAGGTCCATGCTCGGGTATAATCCTCGGCTTGTTTTTTGCCCGCCAAGACCTTCAGTGGATAGGGTGTTATGTCCGGAAAAGCGCAACAGCAATCTCGCATCAAAGAGTTGATCACCCGCGGTCGTGAGCAGGGCTACCTGACTTACGCGGAGGTCAACGACCACCTGCCCGAGGATATTTCAGATCCGGAGCAGGTGGAAGACATCATCCGCATGATCAACGACATGGGGATCAACGTATTCGAGAGTGCTCCGGATGCGGATGCCCTGTTGTTGGCGGAAGCCGACACTGACGAAGCCGCAGCCGAAGAGGCCGCCGCAGCGTTGGCGGCAGTTGAGACCGATATCGGCCGCACGACCGACCCGGTGCGCATGTACATGCGTGAAATGGGTACCGTCGAGCTGCTGACTCGCGAAGGCGAAATCGAAATCGCCAAGCGCATCGAGGAAGGCATCCGTGAAGTCATGGGCGCCATCGCTCACTTCCCCGGCACTGTCGACCACATCCTCAGCGAATACGACCGCGTCACCTCCGAAGGTGGCCGTCTGTCCGACGTCCTCAGCGGTTATATCGACCCTGATGACAACATCGCCGCACCGACCGAAGAAGTACCGATCCCAGGTGCCAAGGCTGCTGCCGCGAAGGAAGAGGAAGACGAAGACGAAGAAAACGCCGAGAGCAGTGACGACGAGGAAGAGACCGAAAGCGGTCCGGACCCTGTCGTTGCAGCCCAGCGTTTCGGTGCAGTCTCCGACCAGCTCGTCATCACCCTCAAGGTGCTGAAGAAGCATGGCCGCACCCACGCCGAAAGCATTGGCGCCATGCAGGCCCTGGCTGATCTGTTCATGCCGATCAAGCTGGTACCCAAGCAGTTCGAAGCACTGGTAGAGCGCGTTCGCAGCGCCCTGGACCGTCTGCGCCAGCAAGAACGCGCCATCATGCAGCTGTGCGTGCGTGACGCGCGCATGCCGCGGGCCGACTTCCTGCGGCTGTTCCCGAGCAACGAGACCGACCAGACCTGGAGCGGTGACCTCGCCAAGCGCAGCACCAAATGGGCCGCTGCCCTGGGTGAGAAAAACGCCGCGATCGTCGCCTGCCAGCAGAAACTGATCGACCTTGAGACCGAGACCGGCCTGACCGTTGCCGAAATCAAGGAAATCAACCGTCGCATGTCCATCGGTGAGGCCAAGGCCCGCCGCGCCAAGAAGGAAATGGTCGAGGCGAACCTGCGTCTGGTGATCTCCATCGCCAAGAAGTACACCAACCGTGGCCTGCAGTTCCTCGACCTGATCCAGGAAGGCAACATCGGCCTGATGAAGGCGGTGGACAAGTTCGAATACCGTCGCGGCTACAAGTTCTCGACCTATGCCACCTGGTGGATCCGCCAGGCGATCACCCGTTCGATCGCCGACCAGGCACGCACCATCCGTATTCCGGTGCACATGATCGAGACGATCAACAAGCTCAACCGCATTTCCCGGCAGATGCTGCAGGAAATGGGTCGTGAACCGACCCCGGAAGAGCTCGGTGAACGCATGGAGATGCCAGAGGACAAGATCCGCAAGGTATTGAAGATCGCCAAGGAGCCGATCTCCATGGAAACGCCGATCGGTGACGACGAAGACTCGCACCTGGGCGATTTCATCGAGGACTCCACCATGCAGTCCCCGATCGACGTGGCCACGGTCGAAAGCCTCAAGGAAGCGACCCGTGACGTGCTCTCGGGCCTGACCGCACGTGAAGCCAAAGTGCTGCGCATGCGTTTCGGCATCGACATGAACACCGACCACACCCTCGAAGAAGTCGGCAAGCAGTTCGACGTGACCCGCGAGCGGATCCGTCAGATCGAAGCCAAGGCGCTGCGCAAGCTGCGCCACCCGACGCGAAGCGAGCATCTGCGCTCCTTCCTCGACGAGTGATGACGAACCCCGGCCCAGGCCGGGGTTTTTCTTATGTGACAAAAGGTCATGACCGGCATCACCCTGCTGGCAGGATGCCCGTCTACACTCGACTCAGACCCCCTGATCGAGAGGCCGTTATGCCCTTGATGCCGGCCCTCCTGTTGCTGCTCCTGATGGTCTGGAACACAACGGCCGGCGCCCTGACCCTGACTGACGAGGAACAAGCCTGGCTCAGCGCACACCCGCAGCTGCGCCTGGGCGTAGACGCTTCATGGCCGCCCTTCGAATTTCGCGACCAGGAAGGCCGTTACCAGGGACTGGCCGCCGATTACATCGCCCTTATCCAGGAGCGCCTGGGCGTCACGCTCAAACCGATCGAGCCCAGCAGTTGGACCGAGGTGCTCGAGCAGGCGCGCAATAACCGCATCGACCTGCTGCCCGGCATCATGTCCACCCCCGAACGCCAGAGCTACCTGGCCTTCACCCGCCCCTACCTGGACTTCCCGATCGTCATACTCGCCCACTCCGGTGGCGCGCAGCCGCGCAGCCTCAAGGACCTCTACGGCCTGAAGATCGCCGTGGTAGAGAACTACGCCCCCCACGAACTGCTGCGCACGCACCACCCGGACCTCAACCTGGTGGCCATGCCCAACGTCAGCTCGGCGCTGCAGGCACTGGCCACCGACGCCGTGGACGCCGTGGTCGGCGACCTTGCCTCAAGCATCTGGAGCCTGCGCCAGCTCAAGCTCGATGGCCTATACGTCAGCGGCGAAACGCCCTACCGCTACCAACTGGCCATGGCCGTGCCACAGCAGCAGAAGATTCTCGTGGCCATCCTCGACAAGGTCATGGCCGACATGAGCAACAGCGAAATCAGCCATATCCAGCAACGCTGGGTGGGCAATGTCGTCGACCAGCGCACCTTCTGGCATGACATGCTGCTGTACGGCCTGCCTGCAGTCCTGCTGCTGGTGGCCATCCTCGCTGCGGTGATTCGCGTCAACCGCCGGCTCAGTTCGGAAATTTCCCGACGCATCGCCCTGGAGCAAGAGCTGCGCAGCAGCGAATATCACTATCGCGGCCTGGTCGAGAGCCTGTCGGCAATCGCCTGGGAGGCCGACGCCAACGATTTCACCTACAGCTATGTTTCGCCCCATGCCGAAGACCTGCTCGGCTACCCGCTGAGCGAATGGCTCAAGCCCGGTTTCTGGCGCAGCATCCTGCACCCGGAGGACGCGCTCTGGGCTCAGGCCTACTGCGACAGCGAGACTGCCGCCGGGCGCGATCACAGCCTCGACTATCGAGTGATCCGCGCCAATGGTCACGCCCTGTGGGTGCGCAACATCGTCAGCATGATCGAACACGGCCACAAGCCCCTGATGCGCGGCCTGATGATCGACATCAGCGAAACCAAACACACCGAGGACGCCCTGCGCCTGTCGGAGCAGAAGTTCGCCTCGGTATTCCAGCAGTGCCCGGACATTCTGCTCATCGCCCGGCAAAGCGACGGCTGCCTGCTGGAGGTCAACGAAGCGTTCGAAGAACAGATCGGCTTGAGCCCGAACCAGGTACTCGGCCGCACCGCCACCGAACTCGACCTGTGGGGCGTCGCCGGCACCGGCCCGATCATGCTCGAACGCCTGCAGCGCAGCGGTGTGCGCAACCTCGAGATGACCTTCCGCCGCAGCAACGGCCAGCTGTTCACCGGCCTCACCTCCGCCGAGGCATTCGACCTCGATGGCACCCGGGCCCTGGTGGTGGCGGTACGCGACATCAGCCAGCTGAAAGAGACCCAGCAGCAGCTGCAAACCTCGGAAGAAAAGTTCGCCAAGGCCTTCCATGCCTCCCCCGACGGCCTGCTGCTGTCGCGCCAGAGTGATGGCCTGCTGCTGGAGGTCAATGAAGGCTTCTGTCGCCTGACCGGTTACGACATAAGCCCGAACGTCGACCAGACCTCCCTGGACCTCGGCATCTGGGTCGACCTCAACGAACGCCAGCGCCTGATCGAACGGCTCCAGCGCGAGGGCGCTGTGCGCGACTTCAGCTGCCATATCCGCCGCAGCGACGGGCAGATCCGCCTGTGCGAGCTGGCAGCCCGGCCACTGCCGATCGGCGGCGTCGACTGCATGCTGACCATCGCCCGCGACATCACCGAACGCCACCTGATGCAGGAAAAACTGCAGCTGGCGGCCACGGTGTTCGAGAACACCGCCGAAGGCGTGCTGATCACCGACATCGACCAGCGCATCAGTGCGGTCAACCGCGCCTTCAGTGAGATCACCGGCTACAGCGAGATCGAAGCCCTCGGCCAGACCCCTCGCCTGCTTGCCTCCGGCCAGCACGACAGCGCCTTCTACCTCGCCATGTGGCACCAGTTGACCGCCGAAGGCCACTGGCAGGGCGAAATCCACAACAAACGCAAGAACGGCGAGCTCTACCCCAGCTGGCTGACCATCAGCGCCGTGCGCAACAGCGAGCGTGAGATCACCCACTTCGTCGCCGTATTCGCCGACATCTCCAGCCTCAAGCACGCCCAGGCCAAGCTCGACTACCAGGCCCATCACGACCCACTGACCGGCCTGCCCAACCGCACGCTGTTCGAGAGCCGCCTGCAGGCCGTGCTCACCTGCGCCCAGGTCTCCAACCGCCAGGGTGCGGTGCTGTTCCTCGACCTCGACCGCTTCAAGCACATCAACGACAGCCTCGGCCACCCGGTCGGTGACCTGCTGCTCAAAGGCATCGCCCAACGCCTGAAGGAGCAGGTGCGCGACGTCGATACCGTGGCCCGCCTGGGGGGTGACGAATTCATCATCCTGCTGCCCGGCCTGCACAAACCCGACGACGCCAGCGCCATCGCCAACAAGCTGCTGGCTTGCTTCCATGCACCCTTCCAGGCCGGCGAGCATGAGTTCTTCACCAGCGCCAGCATCGGCATCAGCCTTTACCCACAGGACGGCACCGACGTTGCCACCCTGATCCGCAACGCCGACGCCGCGATGTACCGCTCCAAAGCCAAGGGCCGCAACCGGGTTGAAGCCTACACCCGCGACCTTACCGCCCAAGCCAGTGAACGCATTGCCCTCGAGCACGAACTGCGCCGCGCCATCGAACGCAACGAGCTGAGCCTGTGCTACCAGCCCAAGTTCAGCCTCAAGACCCAAGGCCTGGTAGGCGCCGAGGCGCTGATCCGCTGGACCCATCCCACCTTCGGCGAGGTGCCGCCCGAGCGGTTCATCCACCTCGCCGAAGAGAACGGCACCATCCTCCAGCTTGGCGACTGGGTGCTGGAACAGACCTGCCGGCAGATGCATGCGTGGAAAAAGAACTACCAGTCCTTCGGCCCGCTCTCGATCAACCTCGCTGGCGCCCAGCTGCGCCAGCCGAACCTGGCCAAGCGCATCGAGCAACTGCTCAGGACCTACCAGCTCAAGGCGGGCGACCTGCAGCTGGAAATCACCGAGAACTTCATCATGAGCCAGGCCGAAGAAGCCCTGGTCGTGCTCTACCAGCTCAAGCAGCTTGGCGTGCAGCTGGCCATCGACGATTTCGGCACTGGCTACTCCTCGCTCAGCTACCTCAAACGCCTGCCGTTGGACATCCTCAAGATCGACCAGTCGTTCATCCGCGGCCTGCCGGATGACCCCCACGACGCCGCCATCGCCCGTGCGATCATTGCGCTCGGGCGCAGCATGCAGCTCACCATCATTGCCGAGGGTGTGGAGAACCAGGCCCAGCAGCGCTTCCTCGCCGCCGAGGGCTGTGAACAGATACAGGGCTACATCGTCAGCCTGCCCCTGCCGCCCGCAGAGTTCGCCGCTACCTTCCTGCGCATAGCACTATCGGATCTTTCGGATGGCACGGTATCGAAACCCTCGTTATAATCCGCGCACCTGCTGAGGGCCTATAGCTCAGTCGGTTAGAGCAGAGGACTCATAATCCTTTGGTCCACGGTTCGAGTCCGTGTGGGCCCACCATCTTCGAAGCCGCGCATTGCGCGGCTTTTGCGTTTTTGGCGGGATCGCCTCAGATACGGAGTGCTCATTTGCAACTCGTAAACCCGAGTGCGAATCGGGTCCTTTCCTCATCCGTTTTTGTGGGGCCGGCATCGCCTACGCCGCCCGGCCTGACTTTTGCTCGACGACTATTCGCACACAATCTACTCGTCAGCCGGCTCGAAGCGCTCGCCACGAAACACCCGACGTGGATTGCCACGCTCGATGCGGTGATGGAACAACCGCCGCTCCGCGCGCAGTTCGCTGTCGACCTGCTCTGCCTGTTGCGCCAGGCGTTGACCGATGAGCAGCAGCGCCAAGCGTTTGTTGGCGTGCTGGCTACGCTCGCTCTGTACCTTGACGCTGACGCCGCTGGCCAGGTGCGTGGCGCGCACTGCCGAGTCGGTGGTGTTGACATGCTGACCACCCGGCCCGGACGAACGCAAGGTCTCGAAGTGGATCTCGCTCGCCAATTCCGGTGCCGGTGGCGCAAACCGTGCGCCCCCAAAGAACCAGTTCTTGCGCGCATGCCCCGGCCGGTACGGACTGCTGCACGTCCATTGCAGCGAGCCCGTCCAGTGATCCGCCAGGCGCTCGGCCTGCTCGCCATCCAGTGCCAGCAACACCGAGCGCAAGGTACCGCGCCGCGGCCCCGGCTCTTCTTCGAGTATCCGTACCGCCACGGCCTGGGCATCCGCTTCGACCTGCAGCCTGAGCAATGCCTTGGCCACTGCCAGGGCACATTCTTCCGGCCCCTGAGCCGCCGAGAGTTGCAGTAGGATCATCAGCAGCACCCTCCGCGCGTCTTGTAGGTGAGCACCGGTTTCAGTCGTGCCAGCACGCGAACCAACCCCGCTTCACGCAAGGCACCCACCACCGAGTCGATAGCCTTGTAGGCCTCCGGCGCTTCCTCGTAGATCAGCGCCCGGTCGGCGCAGATCACGCGGCTGCCTAGTGCCGTACGACTCAGTTGCTCGACGCTGTAGCGCGAGGCGAGGCGGTCCTTGCACTCGCTGCGCATCCATTTGCGTCCGGCGCCATGGGCCAGGGACAACAGGCTGCGCTCGTCGGCGATCGGCTGTACCAGGTAGCTGTAGTCGCCGCGCGAACCAGGGATCACCACCGCCCCCTGATCCGACGGTGTGGCGCCTTTGCGATGCAGCCAACCATCGAGCCCGTCGACCTGCGCTGGCGACACCAGGTTGTGGTTGATGTCGAGCAGTACATCGCCATCGGCACGCAAGCGGTCGAGCATGCGCCGGGCAATCAACTGACGGTTGGCTTCGGCAAAACGCAGGGCGCCGTCGTGCCGGCCCAGGTAATGAGTGCTGGCCTCGCTGCCCGCCTCCAGTCCGTGATGACCGAACAGGTCGACCTGCTCACGCAGGATCGCCTCGCCCAAACCACGCGAGCCGCTGTGCACCAGCAACAGCAGGTGTTTGCGCTCGATGCCCAAGGCTGCCAGGGCCGCATCGTCGTAGTTTTCATCGAGTTGCTGCAGCTCGGCGAAGTGGTTACCACCACCAATGGTGCCTAGAGAACGCTCGTGCCCCGTGGCAGGCAAACCGAAGCTGGCGACGGCCTCCTGCCACGTCTCGTCGAGCGGCAGGTCGAGGTTGCCAAGGCGTTTCTCCAGCTTGTCCAGATGCAGCTTGGCGGTCGGGATGTCCGTGCGCCACAGCGCCATGCCACAGCCGATGTCATTGCCGACCAGCGCCGGGTACAAACGCCCCACGGAAAAGAATGCCGCGCCGACCGGATAGCCACGCCCCGGATGCAGGTCCGGCATGCCGGCCACCCGATGCATGCCCCCTAGGCGAGCGGTGGTTTCGAGTTGTTGGATCGCTTTTCCTTCGATCCAGGTGTCGTCCGCGGCGACCAATACGGCGCCGTCGGACAAATTGCGAATGCAAGTGCCCATAGTCCAATCCTGATGGGTTGAAACAAAAAGATGTTCGGATTGGCAGGCCAGAGGCCGGGCGTTGCGGTACCGCTAACGAGTAGCGGCGAATGCGATCAAGCCAGGCGCGACCTGCAAAGGGTGATCAACTGTTGCATGATGTACCTCCTTTGCTGTCGGGTGAGAGAAGGCGGGCATCTTAGGTGTGTAATTGCCACCTTGCAACAACCTTGATCACATGTTTACCAGGTGAGCAACGTCATGGCCGAAAAGCCTGACCGCTCCGCGCTACAAAAAACAATACACTGGCGGTATCGTGCCCAGCTTCCACCCATTTCGCCAAATTACGCTAAACACCAGTAACCACGCTACTTCCAGCTAACTATGCCTACGCTAAGCTACGCACGTTTTCACTGGGTTTGCAGCGTCTCCAGGCAACTCATAATCCTTTGGTCCACGGTTCGAGTCCGTGTAGGCCCACCAGAAATACAAAAGCCGCGCTGATGCGCGGCTTTTTCGTTTCTGTGGCCTGGGTGCTCACTGCGGGCCGGCCAACACCTCGCCACCTTTACGGCTGATGCGAATCCGCCCATAGCGTGCCGGGGGAAGTGGCTCGATTGCCGCCAGGCAGGCCGCCGGGTCATTGAGCGGCAAGCGCTGCAACGCCTGCACGTCACGCTCCCACCAACGGCTGGCGAGCAGGCGCTCTATCATCTCTGGCGGATAGCGGTAGCGGACCACCTTGGCAGGCACACCCGCCACCACGGCATAGGGCGGCACGTCCCGGGTGACCACGGCACGGGTGGCGATGATCGCCCCGGTACCGACCTTGACCCCTTCCATCACCATCGCGCTGTGCCCGATCCACACATCGTGGCCAATGCTGGCCATGTCCACGCGCGCGGTGTATTCAAGGGGCGTGCCGGTGTACTGGAACGGGTGGGTACTGAGCCAATCGACCGGATGGGTGTTCTTTTCCTGGCCGATCACGGCACCGCTGCCGATCGAACAGAAGCGACCAATCGACTCGACCAGTTGCAGAAGGCAATCGCTGCGGATGTAGGTATGGGCGCCGATCGACAGCTCGCGGCAGTCGAGTAGCACATCGCCGAGGCGGACCTCCTGCTCAAGGTCGAGTACGGCGCGCTTGCCGAACTTCGACACCCCCAGGCTGACTTTGCCCCCCTGGCGACGAATCCAGCGTTTCCAGTACCAGTCCCTGAGACTCATCTGCAACTCCGCCTGCAATGGTGGCCGCCCGATCCTTGCCGGTGGCGTGAGGCCGCAATATTAGCGGCTTGCGCTACAAAAGCCAGCGCTTGCCCTGCACCGTGGCGGCTGGCTAGGCTAGCGCGTCCCTTGCAGAGATTCGCCATGCCTGACTCACGCCCCATCGCCCTCGACGAAATCGACCGCCAGCTGATCGCCCTGTTGCAGATCAATGCCCGCGAAAGCGTCGCCACCCTCGCCCGCCTGCTCGGCATCGCCCGCACCACGGTGAATTCGCGTCTGGCACGGCTGGAGAAAAGCAAGGTGATCACCGGCTATGGCGTACGGCTTGGCCAGCGCCTGATCGGTGGCGGGCTGCAAGCCTATGTGGGGATCAAGGTGCAGCCGCGCGCGGGCAAGGAGGTGGTGCGGCGGCTGTCGGCCATGGGCCAGGTGCAGCAGCTGTGTGCGGTCAGTGGCGAGTTCGACTATGTGGCCTGGTTGTACAGCGATTCGCCGGAGCAGCTGGACCAGTTGCTCGACCAGATCGGTAGCCTCGACGGGGTCGAGAAGACCACCACGTCGATCATCCTCAGCAGCAAGGTGGACCGCGGGCAGCCGGGCTGACTCCCCCGCGGTCGGCCGTCAGGCTTCCATCGCGTCAAGCAGGCCATCCGTCAGTGCCCGGATGGTTTCAGCCGAATGCACGATCGACCAGATCATCGCCCGATTCGCCTCGGGCGCGTGATGCAGGGCGTAGTCGTCGGCGATTTCCTGGATAGCGGACGCCAACATGCTGGTGTGCACAAGCGCGTCGGCGGCATCGACACCGGGGCGGACGGTGAAGATCGGCGGGTGACTGGACTGGCAGGTGCAGAACGAACGCTCGGTGGTGGGGTTCAGTTTCAGGGGTGGGTCGGGGACGATTTTTTTCATGGGTACAGCCTCCATAACCGGTCAGAGAAAAGACCGCCACGCAGCCTTCTCACGGGAATGGGTGGCAGCCATGCACGGGGTGAGAACCGGCAACTTGGAGGCTGAATCCGGCCAGGCAAAGCCTGCCCGCGCACAGCTGCCATGACAGCATGCCTCCAAGTAAAGATTGCTGGGTTCTCACGCCCAGTCACCGAATGTGCGGCGACCGCAAGAAATTAGCCGTGAAGAATTACCCGTGCAGCCAGACCAGAACGACAAGACAAGTAGGATAATTCCTTATCTTTAGATGGTCTGTAGGAATGGTTGGATAGCCCATCGCCGCAGATGCCGAGAAGACGAGGTATCCAAGGCTTCAGCCCTTTATCTGCGACATATCCAGCAATTCTCTCCCCCTCCCTCTTCTCCCCTCCCCATTTAGGCTGACAGCAGTCCGCCCTATTGACGCTTTGGCGACCACACCACAAACTATACGCAGGACACGTACAAAAGCATGGATGCGCTATTTGTCGAATTACCCGCCTTCGAGCGCTATCGCCCTCAACTTCTGGACGATGAGGATTTCCGCTTGCTGCAGCGATTGCTCCTGATGCACCCACATGCCGGCGATGTCATCAAGGGCACGGGAGGCCTGAGGAAGGTGCGCTTCGCGGACACTCAACGGCACAAGGGCAAACGCGGTGGAACGCGGATCATCTACTACTGGTGGTCTGCCGGGCAGCAGTTCTGGCTGTTCACGCTGTACGGCAAGGACGTCCAGGACGACCTGACAGCCCAGCAACGCCAAACGCTCAAGCATCTGCTGGAGCGCGAATACCTGATGAGGACAACCAATGCCACGCAACATCTTCACTGAACTCACCGAAGGCTTCGACGCCCTCGCCGGCGAACGGGCCGGCAAGCTCACCCTGCGCTCGCACAGGGTCGAATTCGAACAGCTGGCACCTCTGGTACCCAACGAACTGATCGAACTGCGCCAGCGCCTGAACATGTCACGCGCGGTGTTCGCCGCCTACCTGCGCACCAACGCACGCACATTGGAGAACTGGGAACAAGGCCGCTCCCAACCCAACGCCCAGGCCATCGCCTTGATTCGCCTGGTGCAGAAGTACCCCGAGACAGTCGAACATCTGGCCTCGTTGAACTGATTCGTCGATATGGGATGTCGTAGCATCATAACGACGAAATAAACGACATAACGACGCCACTCTGCATCTTATTTACGAACACCGCGCTTCATAAAATGGCCACCAGTCATTCTCTATACTCAGGCTCCGCCCGCTGCGCAGCCTCTCTGGCAAGGTCACTACATGAACAAGAACAACCGCCACCCCGCCGACGGCAAGAAACCCATCACCATCTTCGGCCCGGACTTCCCCTTCGGCTTCGATGACTGGCTGGAACACCCGGCCGGCCTGGGCAGCATCCCCGCGGCGCGGCATGGCGAGGAAGTGGCGATTGTCGGCGGTGGCATTGCCGGGCTGGTGGCGGCCTACGAGCTGATGAAGCTGGGCCTCAAGCCAGTGGTATACGAGGCGTCGAAGCTGGGCGGGCGCCTGCGTTCGCAAGCCTTC
The DNA here is from genome assembly GCF_050586605.1 of Pseudomonas sp. ES1. Classification (NCBI taxonomy): domain Bacteria; kingdom Pseudomonadati; phylum Pseudomonadota; class Gammaproteobacteria; order Pseudomonadales; family Pseudomonadaceae; genus Pseudomonas; species Pseudomonas sp. ES1. Next base: position 60,898 of record NZ_JBOBDM010000008.1, read on the forward strand.
AATGGCACCGATGGCATCGTCGCCGAGCTGGGCGGCATGCGCTTCCCGGTGTCGTCCACGGCGTTCTATCACTACGTCGACAAGCTGGGCCTGGAAACCAAACCCTTCCCCAACCCGCTCACCCCTGCCTCAGGCAGCACGGTGATCGACCTCGAAGGCCAGACCTACTACGCCGAAAACAAGGCCGACCTGCCGCAACTGTTCCACGAAGTGGCCGATGCCTGGGCCGATGCCCTGGAAAGCGGCGCACAATTCAGCGATATCCAGCAGGCCATCCGCGACCGCGATGTGCCACGCCTGAAAGACCTGTGGAACAAGCTGGTGCCGCTGTGGGATGACCGCACCTTCTATGACTTCGTCGCCACCTCGCGCTCGTTCGCCAAGCTGAGCTTCCAGCACCGCGAAGTGTTTGGCCAGGTAGGCTTCGGTACCGGCGGCTGGGACTCCGACTTCCCCAACTCGATGCTGGAAATCTTCCGGGTGGTCATGACCAACTGCGACGATCATCAGCACCTGGTGGTCGGCGGCGTCGAGCAGGTACCGCAGGGTATCTGGCGCCATGTGCCGGAGCGTTGCACCCATTGGCCGGCCGGCACCAGCCTGCGCTCGCTGCACGGCGGCGCACCGCGCACCGGGGTAAAACGCATCGCCCGGGCCTCCGATGGCCTGCTGGCCGTTACCGACAACTATGGCGACGTACGCCACTATGCGGCGGTGCTCACCACCTGCCAGAGCTGGTTGCTGACCACCCAGATCGACTGCGAGGAGGCGCTGTTCTCGCAAAAGATGTGGATGGCCCTGGACCGTACCCGCTACATGCAGTCGTCGAAGACCTTCGTGATGGTCGACCGGCCATTCTGGAAAGACAAAGATCCAGAGACCGGCCGCGACCTGATGAGCATGACCCTGACCGACCGCCTGACCCGCGGCACCTACCTGTTCGACAACGGTGACGACAAGCCAGGGGTGATCTGCCTGTCCTACGCCTGGATGAGCGATGCCTTGAAGATGCTGCCGCACCCGACCGAAAAGCGCGTGCAGCTGGCCCTCGACGCACTGAAGAAGATCTACCCCAAGACCGACATCGCCGGGCACATCATCGGCGACCCGATCACCATTTCCTGGGAGGCCGACCCACACTTCCTCGGCGCCTTCAAGGGCGCGCTGCCGGGCCACTATCGCTACAACCAGCGCATGTACGCGCACTTCATGCAACAGGACATGCCCGCCGAGCAGCGCGGCATCTTCATCGCCGGTGACGACGTGTCGTGGACCCCGGCCTGGGTGGAAGGCGCGGTGCAGACTTCGCTGAACGCGGTGTGGGGTATCATGAACCACTTCGGTGGCCAGACCCACCCGGACAACCCAGGCCCGGGCGATGTGTTCGATGAAATCGGACCGATCGCCCTGGCCGACTGAGCGAAGGAGTAGCGTGATGCGCATCGCCCTGTTCCAGGGCACGCCCGGCCCCCTGGACGTGCCCGGCAACCTCGAACGCCTGCAGCACCAGGCCCAGCTGGCTGCCCAGCAAGGTGCCCAACTGCTGGTGTGCCCGGAGATGTTCCTGAGTGGCTACAACATTGGCCTGGACCAGGTGGAACGCCTGGCCGAGGCCGACGATGGCCCTTCGGCGATGACCGTGGTGGAAATCGCCCAGGCTCAGCGCATCGCCATCGCCTACGGCTACCCCGAGCGGGCCGACGACGGCGCGATCTACAACAGCGTTCAGTTGATCGACGCCCATGGCCGCAGCCTGTGCAACTACCGCAAGACCCACCTGTTCGGCGAGCTTGACCGCTCGATGTTCAGCCCGGGCGCCAATCACTTCCCGGTGGTCGAGCTGGACGGCTGGAAGGTCGGCCTGCTGATCTGCTATGACATCGAGTTCCCGGAGAACGCCCGGCGCCTGGCACTGGCCGGCGCCGAGCTGATTCTGGTGCCGACGGCCAACATGGCGCCGTACGACTTCGTCTGCCAGGTGACCGTGCGCTCGCGGGCGCAGGAGAACCAGTGCTACCTGGTCTACGCCAACTACTGTGGCAGCGAAGGCCAGATCCAGTATTGCGGGCAGAGCAGCATCGTCGGGCCGGACGGCAGCCTGCTGGCGATGGCCGGGCGTGACGAGAGCCTGCTGCTGGCGGAGCTGGAGCACGAACGAGTGCTGGAGGGGCGAAAAGCCTTTCCGTACTTGACCGACCTACGCACAGAGTTGCATCTGGTCAGGAAATGATTGCAAACCGAATGAAGCGACACACAAGCGCTTCATTCGGCTATCCAATCCTGTTCAAGGATAGTATTGATGGGCCTGATCGGCTGCATTGAACTGGAAGCGCTGTGCCGCTGGGGCATTGAAATCGAGCTTTAGGATAGGAACGCGTCTATTTTTGAGACTTGCCAGCTTCGCCTGAAACACCTGGGCATCATTCAATGATCCGCTTTTCGCAGGATCGTAGAAGAAGGCCACGATCCAACGCGCCATTGTGTCGTTAACACTTGGGGACACGTTGGGGCCATAATTAAAAAACATGACTTCGTTCCATGAACTCTGTCCTGTTGGGAAACTGGCGTGGGAGGCAATGGCATTGCGCCAACCCTGAGGATTATCAGCATTCCACGAGCATTGCCGGTAGTTAACCTGTCCATTAGAAATAAAATGGCTGTTCCATTGCGCGGCCGTTGTAAGTCCAAGCTTGTTGTCGCAGCTACCCCACGTGTGTCCAATGTTAGGATGACCTAAACCTGTGCCTTCAAAATCACAACCCAGGTAGTTTCTGTTCATCGTTCTTGTGGTATAGGCATCAAAAGGATAAACACACGTCACCGCAACATTACTACCAACAGTTAGGTAAGTCGCGCCGGGTATGGTACCTGCTAATACATCAGCTGGGCTCAATAATAGAAACCCTGCTCGTTTGTAGAAGGTCCTTGTATTTATATCGTGCCGTATCCACGAGAAAGATGTCGCTCTTAGCTGCAATGCCGTAGCACTGGGCTCCCATGGATTGAAGTTACCGTTATCCGTAGTCCGAGCTAACACCCCGGTGCAAAAATAATACCCTCGTGTTTTCCCTGTACCATACTCAGTACAGGACGTAGTTGTTTCGTTGTAATTCTTATTCATCAAAGCTGCAATGCTTTGACCATCGGCCAAGCTTGCGCGGGGGGCGGTATTGGTGGCTGCCAGTTGAGGATCTGCAGTCACCGCTACGGGCTCCGTTGGCGACCTGATAGAAGTGGCGCAAGCCGATATCAGCAGGAAGCAAACGGCCACCATCCAGTTTTTTACTGACATAGAAAACCTCCAAGAGAGTATCAATGACAACAAAAATCCTCTCGCCTGCGCACTTTGCAAACAGCGCGACAACCCAGATAACTACGTCATCCACGGCGGGTAGAACTATTGAACTACCGGCTAACGCAATGAACAACTAGTAAAAATAACAGTAGTAAAATTTCAATCCATAAGCCCTCGACTCCCGCAGTCAACACCCCAGCAGCAATACCCCATTGCCCATGAACGCGTTAGCATGCGCTATGTCTTGCTGGAGTCCCTATGCCTGTTGCCACCCGACAACTATCGCTGGCCAATGGCTTGCAACTCACCCTGCGCCATTCCCCGCGCCTCAAGCGCTCAGCTACGGCACTGCGGGTACACGCAGGCAGCCACGACGCCCCGCCTGAATGGCCAGGCCTGGCGCACTTCCTGGAACACCTGTTCTTCCTTGGCACCTCCCGCTTCCCCCTGGAAGCTGGGCTGATGCGCTATGTGCAGAGCCAAGGTGGCCAGGTGAATGCCAGCACCCGCGAGCGCACCACCGATTTTTTCTTCGAAGTGCCGCCGAACGCCCTGGCCGGCGGGCTCGAACGACTATGTCAAATGCTCGCCGAGCCAGATTTGAGCCGCGACCGCCAGCGCCGTGAACGCGAGGTTATTCATGCCGAGTTCATCGCCTGGTCACGCAACAAGGAAGCTCAGCGCGACTTCGTCTTGCTTCAATCAGTGTCTCAACGACATCCGCTTGGCGGTTTCCACGCCGGCAATCGCCACACATTGCAGCTGCAGAATGAAAGGTTCCAGAAAGCGCTGGCCCAATTTCACCACCACTTCTACCGGGGCGGACAGATCACCTTAAGCCTGGTCGGCCCTCAGCCATTGGATGAACTGGAGCGTATGGGTCGCCGACACGGCGAGCTGTTCGCGTCTGGCCCACGCATGGAACAACAAGCCCCGCCGCCCCTGCTCGACAGCCCTCTACGTCAACCAGACTCGTACAAAACGCGCCACGACCTGTTGTACGCCCACGAAGGTCTACCTCCTGGGGCGGAACAGGCCCTGAACCTGCTGCTGAGCCTGCTCAGCGACAACCGGCCCGGCACCTGGCTAGCTGAGATCCGCCAGCGTGGTTGGGTGCAACGGTGCAAGGCGAATTTGCTCCACGCCCACGCCGGGCAGATGCTTTGGCATATCCAGTTGCAGCTGACCGACAGTGCGTCCCTGCCACAAATACAGGCTTTGCTTCACAGCTGGTTCGCGTTCATCAAGCGACAAGCGCCTGAACATCTGAACGACGCTTATACAGTGCTGCAACGGCGCCATGAGCTGGCCAGAGGCGCCCTCGATCTCGCCCGCCGCGACAGCATGGGCCAGCCATACCAAGGACTCGACGAGCAGGGTCTGGCCGGACTCGCCAAGCTTCTGGACGACCTGCCACAGCGAGGCGCGGGGCACTGGAAACTACCTCCCGCCGAACCGCTGCTCGATACCGAAATGCCGCCACGCAGTGCGCCGCTGCCGGACGGACTGGCCCTAGACCTCAGCCTGCCATCCGTGCGCCAGTACGCCACCTTGTACCTGCGCTGGCGTATTCCCTCGCCTCTGCGCCAGCGTTTCCAGGCTATTCTCGAGTGCAGCCTGCAACCGTTGATGGAGCGCGCCGAAAGGGTCGCGCTGTCACTATGCTTCAGCACCAGCGGCGAGTACTGGCAACTGCGTTCAAGCGGGCAGCCGGCCGCAGTGATCCGCTGCATCACGGAAGCACTGTCGATGCTGCACACGCCCTCCACGCATTGCTGGAAGGCGCCACCCGCCACACAACCGGCATTGCCCCCAATACGCGCACTGCTGAAGGCATTACCGGACGTGCTGTTGTCCGCAGATCAGCAACCTCAGCCATCCTGCATTCCCAAGCCGTCACAACTCGACTCACTTTGGCAACAAGCCAGCTGGCAAGGCTTGGCGATTGGCTTTGACGAAAGGCAACAAGGTGCCCTGGGCGCCGCCCTGCAATACATCTTGGGGCTGCCTGGCGAAGCTCGAACACCGGCGAATTTCACTGGAAGATTCTGGCATCAGGTTATGCCCCTGGGCAGCGAGCACGCTTTGCTGTTGTTCTGTCCGCTGCCTGCGGCACTGCAAGGCTGCGGCCGACTGCTCGCGCAACTGTTGCAAGGCCCGTTCTACCAGCGGCTGCGGGTCGAGTTGCAATTGGGATATGCCGTGTTCAGTGCCTTTCATCAGGTCGACGGGGTCGGCGGGCTGCTGTTCGGCGTGCAATCCCCCCACGCCAGCCACGCGCAGATCCTCGACCATCTGCTCCAGCTGCTCAAGGACGGCGTGCGCCTCGACATCCATGCCCGCCAGCAACTCGCCGCGCAGTTCGAGGAAAGCGCCATGACCAACGCTGAGGTGGCGGAATGGGCGTGGCAGGCACATCTGGCGACACAGAATCCCGATCTTTCCTACATGAGCAGGTCTATTCTCACTGTCGAGCAAGCGCAACTGGACGACCTGCTGCGCCAATTACTCGACGCCGAACACGGCTGGCTGTGCCTCGCCAACGCCGCGGCGCCGAACTCGAGCTGGCACTGACACGCAGCCGATTGTTACTCATCATGCAATGGCGCTTTTCGAAGAATTAACCTTTCGGTACAAATTTTTCTTGTAAGATAGCGCAATCTCAGCCAATGGAACCGCGCACTCCAGGCGCGGCCCAATGAGTAACCGATCAACCCAACCCATCCGGAAGGAGACATCCCATGTGGACCAAACCCGCCTACACCGACCTGCGTATCGGCTTCGAAGTCACCATGTACTTCGCCAGCCGCTAAGCAGCTCTGCGGTTCAACGCCTCGGCCCGCCGGGGCGTTTTCGTTTTCGGACACGGTTTTCGGATAGAGAGTGGCCATGTACATCCAGATTCTCGGCTCTGCCGCCGGTGGCGGGTTCCCGCAGTGGAACTGCAACTGCGCCAACTGCAAGGGTTACCGCGACGGCACCTTGCGCGCCACTGCGCGCACCCAGTCTTCCATCGCCCTGTCCGATGACGGCGAGCACTGGATCCTGTGCAACGCCTCGCCCGACATCCGCGCCCAGTTGCAGGCCTTTGCGCCCATGCAGCCGGCCCGCGCGCTGCGCGATACCGGCATCGACGCGATCGTTTTGCTCGACAGCCAGATCGACCACACCACCGGCCTGCTCAGCCTGCGCGAAGGCTGCCCGCACAAGGTGTGGTGCACCGACATGGTCCACCAGGACCTGACCACCGGCTTCCCGCTGTTCACCATGCTCAGCCACTGGAACGGCGGCCTGGCCTGGAACCGCATCGAGCTCGAAGGCAGCTTCGTGATCGACGCCTGCCCCAACCTGCGCTTCACCCCCTTCCCCCTGCGCAGCGCCGCACCGCCTTACTCGCCGCACCGTTTCGACCCGCACCCGGGCGACAACCTGGGCCTGCTGGTGGAGGACACCCGCACCGGCGGCAAGCTGTTCTATGCCCCGGGCCTGGGCCAGGTCGACGACAAGCTGCTGCAGATGATGCACGGCGCCGACTGCCTGCTGGTCGACGGCACCCTGTGGGAGGATGATGAAATGCAGCGTTGCGGTGTCGGCACCCGCACCGGCCGCGAGATGGGCCACCTGGCGCAGAACGGCCCAGGCGGCATGCTCGAAGTGCTGGACGGCTTCCCGCGCCAGCGCAAGGTGCTTATCCACATCAACAACACCAACCCGATCCTCGACGAAGACTCGCCGCAAAGGGCCGAGGTGCTGCGTCGGGGTGTGGAAGTGGCCTTCGATGGCATGAGCATCGAATTGTGAAGGTCTTGCACAAGCCTGTGGGAGCGGGTTCACCCGCGAATGCGGCAGTGATTGCACCGAAGCATTCGCGGGTAAACCCGCTCCCACAGGGGCCGATGGTTCATTCCAAGGGAGTGTGCTGAATGAATGACGCAACACCGATGTCCCCTGCCGAATTCGAGCAGGCCCTGCGCGCCAAGGGCGCCTATTACCACATCCATCACCCGTTTCACGTGGCGATGTACCAGGGCCGCGCCAGCCGCGAGCAGATCCAGGGCTGGGTGGCCAACCGCTTCTATTACCAGGTCAACATCCCGATGAAGGATGCAGCGATCCTGGCCAACTGCCCGGACCGCGAGGTGCGCCGCGAATGGATCCAGCGCCTGCTCGACCATGACGGCGCCCCAGGCGAGGACGGCGGCATCGAGGCCTGGCTGCGCCTGGGCCAGGCCGTGGGCCTGGACCCGGACCAGTTGCGCAGCCAGGAGCTGGTGCTGCCCGGCGTGCGCTTTGCCGTCGACGCCTACGTCAACTTCGCCCGCCGCGCCAGCTGGCAGGAGGCCGCCAGCAGCTCGCTGACCGAACTGTTCGCCCCGCAGATCCACCAGTCGCGGCTGGACAGCTGGCCGCAGCACTACCCCTGGATCGACCCGGCCGGCTATGAGTACTTCCGCACCCGCCTGGGCCAGGCCCGCCGCGATGTGGAACACGGCCTGGCGATTACCCTGCAGCACTACACCACCCGTGCCGGGCAGGAGCGCATGCTTCAGATCCTGCAGTTCAAGCTGGATATCCTCTGGAGCATGCTCGACGCCATGAGCATGGCCTATGAACTGAACCGCCCGCCCTATCACAGCGTCACGGCTGAACGGGTCTGGCACAAGGGGATCGCCCTATGAGTTTCAATCGTGATCAGGTGCCCGCCTGGCGCCCCGGCTACCGTTTCCAGTACGAGCCGGCGCAGAAGGGCCATGTGCTGCTGTACCCCGAAGGCATGATCAAGCTCAACGACAGCGCCGGCCTGATCGGCGGGCTGGTCGATGGCCAACGCAGCGTTGCGGCGATCATCAGCGAGCTTGAACAGCAGTTCCCCGGTGTGCCCGAAGTCGCCGACGATATCGAGCAATTCATGGAGGTGGCCCGTGCCGAACACTGGATCACCCTCGCCTGAGGTGCCGGTCGGCCTGCCCTTGTGGCTGCTGGCCGAGCTCACCTACCGCTGCCCGTTGCAGTGCCCGTACTGCTCCAACCCGCTGGACTTCGCCGAGCAGGGCAAGGAGCTGACGACCGAGCAGTGGTTCAAGGTGATGGCCGAAGCCCGCGAGATGGGCGCCGCGCAAATCGGTTTTTCCGGCGGCGAGCCGCTGGTGCGCCAGGACCTTGCCGAATTGATCGCTGAAGCCCGGCGCCTGGGTTACTACACCAACCTGATCACCTCCGGCATCGGCCTGACCGAGCAGAAGATTGCCGCCTTCAAGCAGGCCGGGCTGGACCATATCCAGATCAGCTTCCAGGCCAGCGACGAGCAAGTGAACAACCTGCTGGCCGGCTCGAAGAAGGCATTCGCGCAGAAGCTGGCGATGGCCCGGGCGGTGAAGGCCCACGGCTACCCGATGGTGCTCAACTTCGTCACGCACCGGCACAACATCGACAAGATCGACCGCATCATCGAGCTGTGCATCGCCCTGGAAGCCGACTTCGTCGAACTCGCCACCTGCCAGTTCTACGGCTGGGCGCAGCTCAACCGCCTGGGCCTGCTGCCAACCCGCGAGCAGCTGGAGCGCGCCGAGCGCATCACCAACGAATATCGCGCCAGGCTCAAGGCCGAAGGCCACCCCTGCAAGCTGATCTTCGTCACCCCGGACTACTACGAAGAGCGCCCCAAAGCCTGCATGAACGGCTGGGGCAGCCTGTTCCTGACCATCACCCCCGACGGCACCGCCCTGCCCTGCCATGGCGCGCGCCAGTTGCCGGTGCAGTTCCCCAATGTGCGCGAGCATGACCTGCACCACATCTGGTACGACTCGTTCGGCTTCAACCGCTTCCGCGGCTATGACTGGATGCCCGAACCCTGCCGCTCGTGCGACGAAAAGGAAAAGGACTTCGGCGGCTGCCGCTGCCAGGCGTTCATGCTCACCGGCGATGCCAGCAAGGCGGACCCGGTGTGCGGCAAATCGCCGGACCACGGCATCATCCTCAAGGCCCGCGAGGAGGCCGAGCACGCCACCCTTGCCATCGAAGAGCTGACCTTCCGCAATGAGCGCAACTCCCATGTCATCGCCCGCGGCTGAGTTCAGCGCCGCACAGGCGGTGGCCGCCGGCACCGATTTTGCCGAGCTCAAGGCCGGTGAGCAGGGCTTGTTCTGGAATGAGTTCCGCCCAGCCGACGGCGCTTGCCGTATCTGGCACTGGCGCGACCAACAGGCCCACTGCCTCACCCCCGATGGTTTCAGTGTGCGCAGCCGGGTGTACGAATATGGTGGCGGCAGCTTCTGCCTCACGGGTGATGGCCTGGCGTTCGTCAACGAGAACGATCAACAGGTCTATTTCCAGGCGCTCGATGGCACGCCACCTCACAAGCTGACCCAGCACAACGATTGCCGTTACGGCGACCTGTTGTGGCACGCGGGTGAGGTGCTGGCGATCGAGGAGCGCCATGGCAGCCACATCGAGCACCGCTTGGTTGCCCTTGCCGAAGGCCGGCGTGATGTGCTCGCCGAAGGGGCCGACTTCTATGCCACACCGGCCATCAGCGCCGATGGCTGTCGCCTGGCCTGGATTGAATGGGACCGCCCGCATCAACCCTGGACCGTCACCCGCCTGATGTGTCGCGAGCGCGATGCCAGCGGTGCGTGGGGGGCGCCACACTGCATTGCCGGGGGCACAGAGTCCCTGCAACAACCGCGCTTCGATGCCCAGGGCCGCTTGTACTGCCTGTCTGACCTCGACGGCTACTGGCAGCCCTGGGGCGAGGTCGATGGGCACTGGCAGCGCCTGCCTTCGGCAAGCGCCGACCACGCCGCGGCTCCCTGGCAACTGGGGCCCTGCACCTGGCTGGCGCTTGGCCCGCAAAGCTACCTGGCCAGCTGGTTCGAGGACGGCTTCGGCCAGCTCGGGCTACGCAGCAACACGGGCGAGATGGCGCGTTACGCCAGCGCCTATACACGCTTTCGCAGCCTGGCCATGGATGCCGGGCATGTCTACGCCATCGCCGCGTCGCCGATCAGCCCGCCGGCTGTGATTGCCATCGACCGCAGCAACCATGACGTCCTGGTACTGGCAGGCGGCGCGCAGGTACTGCCCGCCGCGCATATCAGCACCCCGCAGCCGATCCGCTATGCCAGCGGCGATGGCGTGGCCCACGGCTTCTTCTACCCCGCCATGGCCGGTGGCACACCGTCGCCACTGTTGGTGTTCATCCACGGCGGCCCGACCTCGGCCTGCTACCCGGTGCTCGACCCGCGTATCCAGTATTGGACCCAGCGCGGTTTCGCCGTCGCCGACCTCAACTACCGCGGCAGCAGCGGCTATGGTCGTGCCTACCGCCAGGCACTGCATCTGCGCTGGGGCGAGAGCGACGTGGAGGATGCCTGCGCCGCCGTCGCCCACCTCGCCTCACGGGGCCTGATCGAGCCGAGCCAGGCCTTTATCCGCGGCGGCAGCGCCGGGGGCTATACCACCTTGTGCGCCTTGGCGTTCCATGAGGTCTTCCGTGCCGGTGCCAGCCTTTATGGCGTCAGCGACCCTGAGGCACTTGGCCGCGCGACCCACAAGTTCGAGGGCGATTACCTCGACTGGTTGATCGGCGACCCGCGGCGCGATGCCGAACGTTATCGCCAGCGCACGCCGCTGCTGCACGCCGGGCGGATCAAGGTGCCGGTGGTGTTCTTCCAGGGCGAGCTGGACGCGGTGGTGGTACCGGAGCAGACCCGCAGCATGCTCGACGCCCTCACGGCCAACGGCATCGAGGCCGAGGGGCACTTCTATCCCGGTGAGCGCCATGGGTTCCGCCAGGCGGCGAACCTGGCGCATGCGCTGGAGGAGGAGTGGAAGTTCTATTGCCGGGTGTTGGGCCGGTAGATGGACGGGGCTGCCTTGCAGCCCTTTCGCCGGCAAGCCGGCTCCCACCTGAGCGCGCCGAACTCAAGACCTGTACTTTGCCTGTGGGAGCCGGCTTGCCGGCGATGAGGCCAGCCAGGCCTCAACGCTTGGCGATGATGTACACCGCATGCACGATGCCCGGAATGTACCCCAGCAAGGTCAGCAGGATGTTCAGCCAGAACGCCCCACCGAAACCCACCTGGAGGAACACCCCCAGTGGCGGCAGGATGATGGCGATGATGATGCGAATGAAATCCATGCGAAACGCTCCTTGAAGGGTTTCAACAAAGACTAGCTGCACCGCGCAGTGGTTCCATCACAGAACGCCAGGCAAAAAAAACGCCCCGAGCCAAACACTACAGGCCAAGGGCGATGCGCAGAAACGCGAGACGGTTCGTTGAATTCGTTACGCCGGGTGGCCGGTCAGGCCGACACTTCACGGCGGTTGGCTTGCTGGGTGTGCAAACGGGCAAAGGCGCGGGCCAGGCGCAGGAGCATCTCGTCGATGTTGCCCTTGCTCACGGTCAGGGCCGGCGATAAGCGCACCACATCGGCCTGCGGGGCATTGAGCAGCAGGCCTTCATGCAGCGCGGCCTCGACCAAGGCTGCGGCGGCGTCATCGCGCAACTGCAGCCCCCACAGCAAGCCCTGGCCGCGCACTTCGCCCTGGCCATAGCGCCCGGCCAGGCGGCTGAGGCCATCGCGCAGGTGCCGGCCGCTGTCCTGCACCTGCTCGCAGAACCCCGGCTCCAGCACGGTCTGCAACACCGCTAGCCCAGCGGCGGTCATCAGGGCGTTGCCGTGGTGGCTGCCTTCCAGCTCGCCGGGAGCGGCGCAGCAGGCCGAACCACGGGCCAGTAACGCCGCCAATGGCACACCGCCGCCCAAGCCCTTGCCCAGGGTGACGATGTCAGCCCGCACGCCGTAGGTGTGTTCCGCCAACAGGGCACCGCAACGCCCTACGCCGGTTTGCACCTCGTCGAGGATCAGCAGGATGCCCAGTTCACGGCACAACTGCTCGACACCCTTGAGGTATTCACGGGTGGCCGGGATCACGCCGGCCTCACCCTGGATCGGTTCGAGCATGATCGCCACGGTGCGCGAGTCCACCGCCGCATGCAGCGCGGCGAGGTCGTTGAACGGCACCTTGCTGAAACCCGGCAGCCCCGGCTCGCAGCGGTTGCACGGCAACGGGTCGGAAGCCGACAGCGCCCCCAGGCTTCGCCCGTGGCAGCCCTGGCTGGCGGTAATGATGTGGTAGGCGCCGTTACGGTGCAGCTGGCCCCACTTGCGCGCCAGCTTGATCGCCCCTTCACAGGCCTCGGCGCCGCTGTTGAGCAGGTAGGCCTGGTCACTGCCGGTGCTCTGGCACAGGAGCTCGACCAGCCTGAGCAGGGTGCGGCTGTGGTAACCCGCGCCTGGGTTGATCAATGCCTGGGCCTGGCTGCCCAACGCCTTGACCAGCACGCTCGGGCTGTGGCCGAGGCTGTTGACCGCGCCGCCCTGGGTGAAGTCCAGGTAGGCATGCCCTTCACTGTCCCACAGCCAGGAACCCTGGCCGCGCACGAACACCTGCGCCGCACGCTCGCTGCCGGGCATCAGCCGTTCGCGCGATAGCTGCGCCGTGGCGGGCTCGGCCGCCGGGACAGGCTTGGGCGCTGCCACGGCAGGGGCCGGGCGGCGCAGGTTGAACAGGTTCATCAGGGCTCCAGCCATTCACGGTCGGCGGCGGTCAAGGCCTCCGGTCGAATGCCGGATTTGATATTTTGCCTTGCCTATCAAAAGTGTTTTTCATCCGGGGTAACAATCGCCTCGATGATCGCTGTAACCCACTGGAATACGGCGATAGACTAGGCCTCGGGGCGCTCCGGGGCCATTTGGTTTTTTCAGCTTTTTCGATAAGTATCACTTATGGATTTTCGCCAACTGCGTTATTTCGTCGCGGTGTATGAAGAAGGCCATGTGGGCCGCGCCGCCGAACGCCTGTCACTGTCCCAGCCGGCGCTGTCGCAACAGATCCGTCAGCTGGAGCACAGCCTCGACCTGAGCCTGTTCGAACGCAGCAACAAACGCCTGCTGCCAACCCTGGCCGCCCACACCCTGTACAACCACGCCCTGCCCCTGCTCGATGGCCTGCAGCGGGCCCACGAGGCCATGCGCAACTTCAAGGGCCAGTCGCTGCGTACCCTGGCCATCGGCGTGCTGCAGACCGTGCGCCCAAGCCTGGTGCCACAGCTGCTGGAACGCGTGCGCAAGGCTCAGCCGCACCTTGTGGTGCAGATCTATGAACTGTCGGGGCTGGAGATCGAGCGACGCTTGCTCAACGGCAACCTGGATATCGGGATCAGCTACCTGCCACCGCGCCAACCGGGGCTGCACGGCTTGTTGCTGTATGAGGACGAGTTGCAGTTGGTCATCCCCAATACCCACCCCTTGAAAGACTTCAAGAAGGTCTCGCTACGCCAGGCGGCCGAGCTGCCGATGCTGATGCTGGGTGAAGAGTTCCAGATCCGCCAGATCTGGAAGGCACAACTGGCCAACCTGGGCCGCAGGCCGCAGGTACAGGCAGAGATGAACAACATGGCGGGGATTCTCGACAGCCTGGCGCACACGGCGCTGGCCACCGTCCTGCCAGGGCGAGCCAAAGAGGCTGCCGAGGATGACCAGGCACTGCTGTGGAAACCCTTGAGCGAGCCGCGGGTACCGCTGAAGGTCGGCCTGGTATTCCGCGATGCCCAGCGCCAGCAGGCGTCTGTGGAGCTGCTGCGCACCCTGCTGGAAGCAGAAACCGACGCGCGCCAGCTGGGCATATCAGCGCTGGACGTGCTCGGCTGAAAAACACAGGCACAAAGAAAACCCCGCCGAAGCGAGGTTTCCTAGACTGTTTCCCTGTGACATCCCTATCTCCCCACCGTCCTGGCAGGATCCTTTCGTGTCCCTGTTTGTCCATTGCGCTTCCTGCGCTACGTCCATGTAAGAAAGAGTAACCGTGGATCCAATCTTAGGAAAGGGGCGAAAAGTCACCACGTCATGTAAGCCAAAGCTTACAAAAGGATTCATGGGCAAATGGCGAGGCCAGCAGGGACTTGATACTTGCAGCTTTCCGATCAATCCCACGCCACCACGACAACATTCCTACAAGCAGGGCCACGAAAATCGTGCCCTGCGTAAGCGCTGCCGATTGACGCGCCGGACGGACTGGAGTGGGCGGCAGGGCAGCCCACAGGTTGATCAGAACTGTTCAGCGTCCAGCAGATAGAGCGAATCGCTCCCTGCCTTCACCGAAGCCACCAACGAATGCACCCGTGGCAACAGCCGCGCGAAGTAGAACCGTGCAGTACCCAGCTTGGCCCCGTAGAAGTCGGCATCGCCCTCGCCCGCCTTGGCCGCACGGGCCATCAGTGCCCACATGTAGGCATAGGCGACGTAACCGAACGCGTGCAGGTACTCCACCGACGCCGCGCCGATTTCGTTAGGGTTGCCCTTGGCCTTGTCCAGCACCCAGGCCGTCAGTTCGTCGAGCTGGTCGAGGGAAGCCGCCAGCGGCTTGGTGAACTCACCCAACTCGCTGCCAGCGGCGGCGACAAACTGGCGGATCTCGTCGGCAAACAGCTGGTAGTAGGCGCCGCCGCTGGCCACCACCTTGCGACCGACCAGGTCCAGGGCCTGGATGCCGTTGGTGCCTTCGTAGATCTGGGTGATGCGCACATCACGTACCAGTTGCTCCTGGCCCCACTCACGGATGTAGCCGTGGCCACCGAACACCTGCTGGCCGTGCACGGTGCACTCCAGGCCAAGGTCGGTGAGGAAAGCCTTGGCCACTGGGGTCAGCAGGGCCACCAGTTCTTCGCTGCGCTTGCGGGTCGCGGCGTCTTCGCTGTACTTGGCGCTGTCGAGTTGCAGCGCCACGTAGCTCGAGAAGGCCCGGCCACCCTCGATCAGCGCCTTCATGGTCAGCAGCATGCGACGCACGTCCGGGTGGACGATGATCGGGTCGGCGGCTTTGTCCTTGGCCTGCGGGCCGGTTGGTGCGCGGCTCTGCAGGCGGTCACGGGCGTACTCGACGGCGTTCTGGTACGAGCGCTCGGCCGAGGCCAGGCCCTGGATGCCAACACCCAGGCGCTCGTAGTTCATCATGGTGAACATGGCGGCCAGGCCCTTGTTCGGCTCACCCACGATATAGCCGACTGCCTCGTCGAAGTTCATCACGCAGGTGGCCGAGGCCTGGATGCCCATCTTGTGCTCGATCGAGCCGCAGTTGGCGGGGTTGCGCGCACCGAGGCTGCCGTCTTCGTTGACCAGGAACTTGGGCACCAGGAACAGCGAAATGCCCTTGGGGCCGGCCGGGGCGTCCGGCAGCTTGGCCAGCACCAGATGGATGATGTTCTCGGTGAGGTCGTGCTCGCCACCGGTGATGAAGATCTTGGTGCCGCTGACCTTGTAGCTGCCGTCGGCCTGCGGTTCGGCCTTGGTGCGGATGATGCCCAGGTCGGTACCGGCGTGGGGCTCGGTCAGGCACATGGAACCGGCCCAGACGCCGGCGTACATGTTCGGCAGGTATTTCTCCTTCAGCGCCTCACTGGCGTGGGCGTTGATCGACAGGCAGGCACCGGCGGTGAGCATCGGGTACAGGCCGAACGCCAGGCTCGAGGCGTTGACCATCTCTTCGACCTGGGCGGAAATCGCCTTGGGCATGCCCATGCCGCCGAACTGCGGATCGCCACCCACGCCCACCCAGCCACCTTCGGCAAAGGTCTGGTAGGCCTCGATGAAGCCTGCCGGGGTGCGCACTGCGCCGTTGTCCCAGTGGCAGCCTTCTTCGTCGGCGGCACGGCTCAACGGGGCAATGGTCTTGCTGGTGACCTTGCCGGCCTCCTCCAGCACGGCCATGGCGGTGTCGGCATCGACCGTCTCGGCCAGGGCGGGCAACTGCGACCAGAGTGCGGCCACGTCGAAGACTTCATTGAGAACGAAGCGCATATCGCGCAGGGGCGCTTTATATTCAGCCATGACAACCTCTCGCTATAAGGCTCGGGGCGGTCCGACGGGACCGCGGCACTGGGTTGTAGCCAGTGTAACCGAACAACTTTTTCGAGACATAGGGTCATCATGCGACCGAATAGTCATCCATGGTCACGCCATGCGTATGGCACCGCGCTGCGATTGCTGGCCGAAGGTCATCACGCAGTTACGCCCCGCGCCCTTGGCGCTGTACAGGGCCTGGTCCGCGGACTTGAGCACTTGCTCGGGGTTGCGATGCTCAAGCTGGCGCTCGGCGATACCGATGCTGATGGTGACCGAAACCGTACTACTACCGCTCCCAGCACGGCGCTGTCGGCCGGCGCCATCGTCCTGCGGGCGATTGCTCTGGTCGCGCAGCTGGATGGCGTAGTTGGCGATCATCTCGCGCACCGCCTCCAGGTGCGGCAGGCATTCCTCGGCAGTCTTGCCGGCGAACACCAGGGCAAACTCCTCGCCGCCATAGCGGTAGGCGCGGCCACCGCCGGTGACTTTGGACAGGCGGCTGGCCACCAGGCGCAGAACCTGGTCACCGACGTCATGGCCATGGGTGTCGTTGAATTTCTTGAAGTGGTCGACGTCGCTCATGGCGATCACGTAGTTGCGCCCCAGCCGCTGCATGCGCTCGTTCAATGCGCGGCGCCCCGGCAGGCCGGTCAGTTCGTCGCGGAAGGCCATCTGATAGGCCTCGTGGGAGACGGCGGCAGCGATCATCAGCATCACCTGGCTGCACATGATGTTCAGGGTGAACGGCAGAATGAAGGTCTTGGGCAGCATCCAGAAGATACCGATCAGCCCGATGACCTGCGCCGCATGCAAAGGCCGGGGCTCGCGCAGGTACTGCACCACCAGCAGGATGAACACGGCGAAGAACAGCGGGTAGGCCAACTGGATAAGGCTCATCCACTGGCCATGCAGCGACGGCCAGCGGATCTCCGCCAGCCAGCCCAACAGGGCCTCGGGGAAGCTCTGCTCCAGCGCCAGCGCCACGCTGCCGACAGCGAACAGCACGGCAAAGCGGGCGAGCATGTCCTGGGCCAGGTGGGTACGTTCCTGCCAGGCCGCATACAGACCGAACAACGCCGGGAGCAGCAGGCAGACCAGGTGGAAGATCACTGCAGCATCCTCGCGCACCCGGCCATTGTCGCGGTAGAAGTCGGTCTGGGTGTCGAGCAGGAAATAGGCGATGTACACCGTGACCATCAGGAACAGCTCGCGCTGCCGGCGATACACCGCGCAATAGGCCCCGCCCAACAGCAGGACCAAGGTGGGCAGCACATTGAACAGCGATGTGAAGAAGACACTCAGGTCCCTCACATAGGCCGCGGCAAGGCCCGACAGCAAAAGAATCAGCGAAGGCAGGAAGTGGCTCACGCGTACAGCGGATAGACGAAACAAGGGTAATCTCCGACCCGGCAGATCAATAATGGCATTGTGCCCCTACTTCATCCACTGTGCACCTGAATAGATGAAATTTTGACGTCGGGTTAACGGCAGGTAGGTGTGCATGCTTGAGGCACACTCGTTACTGGATGCGACATCTCTGCAAACTTTTCCCTTCTTTTTGTAAGAACGGGCTTGCTCCGCGATCGCATTGGAGATGCCTGAGCCCCTGCCCAGCGGGCCACCGCCACTTGGCCAGCTGAATCGACGGACGAAAAAAAACCGCCTGCCGGTAACGGCAGGCGGTTTTGCTACAGCCGGCTGGCCTTAGTAGGACAGGCCGAAGTTTTCTTCCTTCATCGCCATCAGGTTGTCGGCACCGGACAGGATCGCCGCGACATGCGTGCGGGTGCGCGGCAGGATGCGCTGGAAGTAGAAGCGCGCAGTCTGCAGCTTGGCGGTGTAGAACGCCTCTTCGCTGGTGCCGGCAGCCAGCTTCTCGGCGGCCAGGCGAGCGATGTCGGCCCAGAAGTAAGCCAGGCAGGCGTAGCCGGAGTACATCAGGTAATCCACCGAAGCGGCACCGACTTCCTCGCGATCCTTCATCGCCGCCATGCCGATCTTCATGGTCAGCTCGCCCCACTCCTTGTTGATCGCCGCCAGTGGCTCGACGAACTCCTTGGTAGCCTCGTTGCCTTCCTGCGACTGGCAGAACTTGTGGACGATCTTGGTAAAGCCTTTGAGCGCCTCGCCCTGGGTCATCAGCACCTTGCGGCCGAGCAGGTCGAGGGCCTGGATGCCGGTGGTGCCTTCGTACAGCATGGAAATGCGGCTGTCGCGCACGTTCTGCTCCATGCCCCACTCGGCGATGAAGCCGTGGCCACCGTAGATCTGCACGCCGTGGTTGGCGGCTTCAAAGCCGACTTCGGTCATGAAGGCCTTGGCGATCGGGGTGAGGAAGGCCAGCAGTGCGTCGGCCTTTTTCTTGGCCTCTTCATCCTGGCTGTACTTGACGATATCCACCTGCTGGGCGGTGAAGTAGACCATCGCACGGTTACCTTCGGCGAAGGCCTTCATGGTCAGCAGCATGCGGCGCACGTCGGGGTGGACGATGATCGGGTCGGCCGCCTTTTCAGGCGCTTTCGGGCCGGTCAGGGAGCGCATCTGCAGGCGATCGCGGGCGTACTTCAGGCCGCCCTGGAACGCCACTTCAGCGTGGGCCAGGCCTTGCAGTGCGGTGCCCAGGCGTGCGGTGTTCATGAAGGTGAACATGCA
Source organism: Pseudomonas sp. ES1 (assembly GCF_050586605.1). Lineage (NCBI taxonomy): Bacteria > Pseudomonadati > Pseudomonadota > Gammaproteobacteria > Pseudomonadales > Pseudomonadaceae > Pseudomonas > Pseudomonas sp. ES1. The sequence continues at coordinate 79,751 of NZ_JBOBDM010000008.1, forward strand.
GTTCAGGCCCTTGTTGGCTGGGCCGATCAGGTAGCCGGTGGCGCTGTCGAAGTTCATCACGCAGGTGGCGTTGCCGTGGATGCCCATCTTGTGCTCGAGCGAGCCGCAGCTCACGCCGTTGCGCTCACCGACGCCGCCTTCGGCGTTTGGCAGGAACTTGGGCACGATGAACAGCGAAATGCCTTTGGTGCCGGCAGGCGCATCGGGCAGGCGAGCCAGGACGATATGGACGATGTTGCCGGCCATGTCGTGTTCACCGGCCGAGATGAAGATCTTGGTGCCGGAAACCTTGTAGCTGCCGTCGGCCTGAGGCTCGGCCTTGGTGCGCAGCATCCCTAAGTCGGTACCGCAGTGCGGCTCGGTCAGGCACATGGTGCCGGTCCACTCACCGGACACCAGCTTGGTCAGGTAAGTGTGCTGCTGCTCGGGGGTGCCGTGCTCGGAGATGGTGTTCATCGCGCCGTGGGACAGGCCTGGGTACATGCCCCACGACCAGTTCGACTCACCGACCATCTCGCTCAGGGCCAGGCCCAGCGACTCAGGCAGGCCCTGGCCGCCATGCTCGACGTCATGGGCCAGGCTCGGCCAGCCGCCTTCGACGAATTGCTCGTAGGCTTCCTTGAAACCGGTCGGCGTTTTCACGCCCGACTCGCTCCAGGTGCAGCCTTCCAGGTCACCGACACGGTTCAGCGGGGCCAATACCTGCTCACAGAATTTCGCGCCTTCTTCAAGAATCGCGTCCACCATGTCTGGCGTGGCGTCCTGGCAGGCCGGCAGGCTCGCATAGTGCGCCTCATAGCCAAGCAGTTCGTCGCGGACGAAGCGGATATCACGCAAGGGAGCTTTGTAATCAGGCATTGCGATGAACCTCTGTGATGAGTTCTCTGGGGAGACCGCTGACACCGACCAACGCTTGGCGGTTATCGATCAAACAGTTGTTTGAAACTTACGTTTAGGTGACTGCGATGTCAAGGAAGGCTCAGTGTCATTTACGCCGCCCAACATGACATTTACGCCACTACCCTCTAAACGCATCGCGGGACAAGCCCACTCCCACGCAATGCCGCAGGGCGGGGCGTGGGAGCGGGCTTGCCCCGCGATGTTGCTGAATGTGAGGTGACGATCAGGCGTAGGTGTCGATGAACCGACCGAGCATTTCGTCCGAGGCCTTGGCGACTTTGACGCCCAGTTCGACTTCCTGCTTGCCCAGCGCCAGTTGCACGGTGCTGGTGGCCAGGTCCATCTGCTGGCTGCGGTCGACGCCACGCAGGCGCTCGGCCTGGTAGTCGGTGGACTGGCTGGTGTTGCCACGCTCGACGGCGCCACTGGCGATCTGCTGGGCGGCCTGGTCGACGCGGTTCTGCCCGTTCTGGATAGCCCCCAGGCCTGCGTAGAAGGCGGAGCTTGCGTTGATTTCCATGTCAGGACTCCGTGACGCTGGGTAATGAACAGGGCTTATTAAAGCAGGCCAGCCAGGAAAAGGCCCGTTTAAATCCCTAATAGCCTAGTGCCAGCCAATAGACCGGATCATGCCGCCATCCGGCAGGCCGTCTAATCCAGCAGATCCAGCTGCAGATGCGCGGCCACCGCATCCGCACTCGCCTGCTTGAGCCATGGCACCCGCCCCAGGCAAGGCGCGGGCAGCCGCTCTGCCAGGCTGGAAAGGTTATCTTCCAGCCGCGATGTCCGTGGGTCGACGATATTCGCTACCCAACCGGCCAGTTGCAGGCCATCTCGGGCAATCGCCTCGGCACTGAGCAGGGCGTGGTTGATACACCCGAGGCGCACGCCAACCACCAGGATCACCGGCAGCTTCAGGGCAATCGCCAGGTCCGACAGGTTGGCGTGGCCCGAAAGCGGCACGCGCCATCCCCCGGCACCTTCGACCAGGGTGAAATCGGCATTCTGTGCCAGCACATGGTGCATGGCTTCCAGCAACGTCGGCACACTCAGCGCCACCCCGGCTTCGCGCGCGGCGACATGGGGCGCGATGGCCGGCTCGAAGGCGAAAGGGTTGACCTCCTCATAAGGCAGCTTGATCGAGCTTTCATCGATAAGCGCCAGGGCATCGCTGTTGCGCAACCCCTTGGAGGTGACCGCACAACCGGACGCCACCGGCTTGGCTGCCAGGGTACTCAAGCCATGCTGTCGCGCCGCATGCAGCAGGCCGGCGGCGATGGTGGTCTTGCCAACGTCAGTGTCGGTGCCGGCGATGAAATAGGCCTGGCTCATGTTACTGCCCCTCTGCCGCAGATTGACGCAGCACACCATAGACCACCTGGTAGGTGGCCGGCAGCCCCTGGGGCTGACGGAACTGCTCGTAAGCCTGCAGCAGCCCCTGCATCCGCGCCCGCCCGGTGAGCCCCGAAGGGCGCCCAGGGTTGAGGTTGTGCGCGCCAAGGGCCTTGAGTTCGTGGGTCAGGCTGCGCACGTCCGGGTAGTGCAGCACATGGGCGCGGCGCTCCAGGCCGATCAGTTCCAGGCCGCTGCCCGCGCACAGGCGCTGGTAGTCGTCGAAATGGCGGAAGCGGTTGACGTGGACCATGCCGTCTACCGCCTGCCAACTGGCGCGCAGTTCATCGAGCGTACCGACGCACAGGCTGCTGAACGCCATCACACCGCCCGGGCGCAACACCCGCCCGGCCTCGCTCAAAACGCTGCCGAACTGGCCACACCACTGCACCGCCAGGCTGCTGAACAGCAGGTCGACACTGCCATCGGCCAGCGGCAGGCGCTCGGCATCACCCGCCACGTGATACTGCGCACCACCTTGCTCACGGGCATGGCGCAGCATGCCCTCGGCGATATCCATGGCCACGCCGCTGGCACCGGCGAAACGCGTCGCCAGCAGCCGGCTGAAGTGCCCCGTGCCGCTGCCCAGGTCAAGCCAGCGCTCAGGCGCCAGGTCGTCCGGCAGTTTGTCCAGCAAGGTCGCCCCCACCGCACGCTGCAAGGCCGCGACACTGTCGTAGCTGGCGGCGGCACGGGAGAACGAAGCCGCCACCTGGCGTTTGTCTGGCAGGCCGCCGGGCAGGCTCGGCTGGGAAAGGTCAGTCATCGCCACTCTCATGCAAAAAACTCTTGATGCCCGCCGCCAGCTCCTGCGGATATTCCAACAGGAAGGCGTGGGAACTGTCTTCGACCAGGCCGACTTCCACGTCCGGCAACAACTCGCTCAACGCCTTGGCCGCCTCCGCCGGAACCAACGCGTCACTGCCGGCAAACAGGTGCAGTTGCGGGCCGCCGTACTGCTCCAGTGCCGCGCGGGTATCCAGCTTGGCCAACACTTCCAGGCCGGTGGCCAGGTACAACGGGTCGGTATCGGGTACGCCCACCCCCAACTGACGCAACAAGGTGCGCGGCTGCAGCGCGCCGTCGCTGCACAGGGTGCGGAAGCGCTTTAGGGTGACCTGCGTATGGCTTCGGCAGCCATCGAGGAAGGTGCCAAAGGTGTCCGCCGCCATCCCATGGGGCCAGTCCGGCCGGGCGACGAAACTGGGATTGCTGGCCAGGGTGAGCAGCCCACAGCAGTGGTCGCCACGCTTGTGGGCCAAGGCGCTGGCAAGCATGCCACCCAGCGACCAGCCGCCCAGCCAGGCATCGGTCGGCAACTGCCGGTCGAGGTGCTCGACCCAGGCCTGCACATCGCTGTGGGGCAGTTCCGGCAGCGGCATCAGCTCCACCTGCAGGCGCAGGTCCTGGGCACGCAGGCTGGCGGCCAGCGGCTCCAGTGACGCAGTACCCAGCCCCCAGCCGGGCAGAAGGATCAAACGGTTACGCATCAGCGGCCTCCAGCGGTGGATAACACTCGGCCAATGCATTCAACAATAGCTGGACCTGCGCCTCACTGTGGGCGGCGCTCAGCGTCACCCGCAGCCGCGCGCTGCCAGCGGGTACGGTAGGTGGGCGAATAGCCGTCACCAACAGGCCAAGCTCGCGCAGCCGGCGCGACAACGCCATCGCCCGGGCGGCATCACCGATCAGGATCGGCTGGATCGCCGTGTGGCTGTCCATCAGCTTAAGGCCGATCTGCTCGGCGCCCTCGCGGAACTGGCGGATCAACGCCGAAAGGTGCTCGCGCCGCCAGGTTTCCCGGCGCAGCAACTCCAGCGCCTTGAGCGTGGCGCAGGCCAGCGCCGGTGGCTGGCTGGTGGTGTAGATGTAGGGGCGGGCGAATTGCACCAGCGCCTCGATCAGTTCCTCGCTGCCCGCGACGAAGGCGCCCGCCGTGCCACAGGCTTTGCCCAGCGTGCCGATCAACACCGGCACATCTTCGATGCCCAGCCCGAAGTGCTCGACGATACCGCCACCCTTGGCACCCAAGGTACCCAGGCCATGGGCATCGTCGACCATCAGCCAGGCACCACGGGCGCGGGCCACTTCAGCCAGGGCCGGCAGGTCGGCGCAATCGCCGTCCATGCTGAACACGCCATCGGTGACCACCAGCGTATTACCGGTGGCCTTGCCCAGGCGGCTGGCCAGGCTGGCCGGATCGTTGTGCAGGTAGCGGCTGAAACGCGCCCCACTGAGCAGCCCGCCATCCAGCAACGAGGCATGGTTGAGGCGGTCCTGCAACACCGTGTCGCCCTGCCCCACCAGCGCGGTGATGGCGCCAAGGTTGGCCATGTAACCGGTGGAGAACAACAGTGCCCGCGGGCGCCCGGTCAATTCGGCCAATGCCTCCTCGACCTGGTGGTGCGGTGTGCTGTGGCCGATCACCAGATGCGAGGCACCGCCGCCGACACCCCAGCGCTCGGCGCCGTCGCACCAGGCCTTGATCACCTCGGGGTGGTTGGCAAGGCCCAGGTAGTCGTTGCTGCAGAAGGCCAGCAGTGGCTGGCCATCGACCACCACCTGCGGCCCCTGCGGGCTCTGCAGCAGTGGCCGCTGGCGGTAAAGGTCCGCGGCACGCCGTTCGGCCAGCCGCGCGGCGAGGTCGAAGGCCATGCTCAGGCCGAGGCTGCGTCGTAGAACAGCGCGCTGTTGCGCTGCTCGACCACTGCCTGCTCGATGGCGGCCTGATGCACTTCGTCGGCGTGCTCTTCACGGGCTTCGGGCTTGATGCCGAGGCGGGCGAACAGCTGCATGTCCTTGTCGGCCTGCGGGTTGGCGGTGGTCAGCAGTTTTTCGCCGTAGAAGATCGAGTTGGCGCCAGCCATGAAGGCCAGGGCCTGCATCTGCTCGTTCATCTGTTCACGGCCGGCGGACAAGCGCACGTGGGACTTGGGCATGAGGATGCGAGCCACGGCCAGCATGCGGATGAAATCGAACGGGTCGACATCTTCCTCTTCAGCCAACGGCGTACCAGCGACCTTGACCAGCATGTTGATCGGCACCGATTCCGGGTGCTCAGGCAGGTTGGCCAGCTGGATCAGCAGGCCTGCGCGGTCGTCCAGCGACTCGCCCATGCCGAGGATGCCGCCGGAGCAGATCTTCATGCCGGCATCACGCACGTAGGCCAGGGTCTGCAGGCGCTCGCTGTAGGTACGGGTGGTGATGATGCTGCCGTAGAACTCCGGCGAGGTGTCGAGGTTGTGGTTGTAGTAGTCCAGGCCGGCCTGAGCCAGGGCCAGGGTCTGCTCCTGGTCGAGCTTGCCGAGGGTCATGCAGGTTTCCAGGCCCATGGCCTTGACCCCTTTGACCATCTCCAGCACGTAGGGCATGTCCTTGGCCGATGGGTGCTTCCACGCAGCGCCCATGCAGAACCGGGTGGAGCCGATGGCCTTGGCCCGGGCGGCTTCTTCCAGCACCTTCTGCACTTCCATCAGCTTCTGTTTTTCCAGCCCGGTGTTGTAGTGGCCGGACTGCGGGCAGTACTTGCAGTCTTCCGGGCAGGCGCCGGTCTTGATCGACAGCAAGGTCGATACCTGTACGCGGTTGGGGTCGAAGTGCGCGCGATGCATGGTCTGCGCCTGGAACAGCAGGTCGTTGAACGGCTGCTGGAACAGCGCCTTGACCTCGGCCAGGGACCAGTCGTGACGTGTGGTTGCAATTGTGCTGGCGCTCATCGGCGTTTCCTTATCTATGGTCTGACTGACGCCGGGACAGGAAAGCCCGCCAGCGCATCACGGATAGCCCGCATATTTACGGAAGGACCATGGACTGTCAACCAAACATAAAAGCACTGGTTTACAAGTGTATAAATATTGATCGCGACTGTTTGCTCTGCGACGAACCCGCGCAACAGCCCTGGCCACTGTGCATGGCCTGCGAAAGCGAACTGCCCTGGCTCCACGAACAATGCCGCCGCTGCGGGCTGCCACTGCCGATGGACGGCTTCACCTGCGCCAGTTGCCGCCGCCGCGCACCGGCGTTCCACCAGGTCGTTGCGTTGTGGCATTACGGCTTTCCGGTCGACAGCCTGATCAGCCGCTTCAAGCACAACAGCCAGTGGCCGATGGGCCGCTTGATGGCACAGTTGCTCGGCCAGGCCCTGGAACATCGCTTCAACGAACACCTGCCAAGGCCTGATCGCTTGTTGCCCGTCCCCCTGGCCAGCCGCCGCCTGCGCCAACGCGGCTTCAACCAGTCGGCGATGCTGGCCCGCTGGCTGGCCACGCAACTGCAACTGCCCTGCGACGAACAGCTGCTCGAACGCACACGCGACACCCAGGCCCAGCAGGCCTTGGGGGCCAAGGCCCGGCGGCGCAACCTGCGCCAGGCCTTCGCCCTCGCCCCGGGCGCTGAAGTCGAAGGCCTGCACCTGGCGGTGATCGATGATGTGCTGACCACCGGCGCCACCGCCCAGGCCATCGCCAGCCTGCTGCGCAAACAGGGCGCCCGGCGCGTCGACATCTATTGCCTGGCGCGCACGCCCCGGCCCGATCAGGCTTGACTTGGCCGGGTGCGGGCGGCAACGTCGCGGGATCTTCCGCACAACCGAACCCCGCCCATGTCCCTGCCCGCCCTGCTCACCCAGCACATCGCCCGCCGCCCGCAGCGCATTGCCCTGTTGCAGCATGTCGCCGAACAAGGCTCGATCACCCGCGCCGCCAAGGCCGCCGGCATCAGTTACAAGGCCGCCTGGGACGCCATCGATGAGCTCAACAACCTCGCCGACCAGCCGCTGGTCGAGCGCAGCACGGGCGGGCGCGGTGGTGGCGGCGCACGGCTGTCCGCCGAGGGCGAACGCGTGCTGCGCCTGTACCAGCGCCTGCAAGCCTTGCAGACACAGATGCTCGAAGCCGCAGAGCACAGCAGCGACCTCGACTTGCTCGGGCGTCTGATGCTGCGCACCAGCGCCCGCAACCAGTTGCAGGGACGGATCAGCGGCCTGCGCCGCGAAGGCCGGCATGACCGTATCAGCCTGACCCTCGGCGGCGGGCTGGAGATAGAAGCCTTGATCACCCGCGGCAGTACCGAACGGCTCGAGCTGACCCTGGGCGCCACGGTGCTGGCGCTGCTCAAAGCGGGTTGGCTGCAGTTGCTGGGCGCCGATGAGCAGGCCGAGCACGGCAGCAATTGCCTCAAGGCCACGGTCGAGGAAGTCCTCGCCGATGACGGCGAACAACGCGAAGTGCGCCTGGTATTGGACAACGGCCAGACCTTGTGCGCGATCGCCGAGCAGCCATGGCTGGAGCAGCATCAGGTACGGGCAGGCTGCGAGATCCGGGTGCAGTTCCATCCCTCCTATGTACTGCTGGGCGTGCCGGTGTAGCGCAGCTCCGCGGTTGCCGCGAGGAATGCGCTACCATGCGCCCACGCTGTCCCCGCGCCTGGAGCCCTGTATGTCCCACCCCTTCGACACCCTCACCCCCGACCTCGTGCTCGATGCCGTGGAAAGCCTGGGCTTTCTCAGCGATGCCCGTGTCCTGGCGCTCAACAGCTACGAAAACCGGGTCTACCAGGTGGGCATCGAGGACGCGCAGCCGCTGATCGCCAAGTTCTATCGCCCGGGGCGCTGGAGCGACGCGGCCATTCTCGAAGAACATGCCTATAGCGCCGAACTGGCCGACTGCGAGGTGCCGGTGGTTGCGCCGCTGCAGCACGACGGCCGTTCGCTGTTCGAGCACCAGGGCTTTCGCTTTGCCCTGTTCCCTCGCCGTGGCGGGCATGCGCCCGAGCCGGGCAACCTCGACCAGCTCTACCGCCTCGGCCAACTGCTCGGCCGCCTGCACGCAGTCGGTGCCACCCGCCCCTTCGAACACCGCGAACAACTGGCTGTGGACAACTTTGGCCACGCCTCCCTGCGCACCCTGCTCGAAGGCAATTTCGTCCCCCGCGAGCTGCTTCCAGCTTTCGAATCCGTGGCCCGTGACCTGCTCAAGCGCGTCGAGGACATCTACGCACGTACCCCGCACAAGCTGATCCGCCTGCACGGCGACCTGCACCCCGGCAACCTGATGCACCGCGACGAGGCCTACCATGTGGTCGACCTCGACGACTGCCGCATGGGCCCGGCGGTGCAGGACCTGTGGATGATGCTCGCCGGCAGCCGCGAAGAGCGCCTCGGCCAACTGGCCGAACTGATCGACGGCTACAACGAATTCCACGATTTCGACCCGCGCGAACTGCCCCTGATCGAGCCCCTGCGCGCCCTGCGCCAGCTGCACTACAGCGCCTGGCTGGCGCGGCGCTGGGACGACCCGGCGTTCCCGCCGAGCTTCCCCTGGTTCGGCCAGCCGCGTTACTGGGGCGACCAGATCCTCGCGCTGCGCGAACAGATGGCTGCGCTGGATGAACAACCGTTGAAATTGTTCTAGAAGCACAGCGCGCTCTGTCTACAATAGGCGTCGCGTTATTTAGCTACCTAAGCAAGGATTCTGCATGCACGCCGCCAACCCGCGCCGCGGGTACATTCTGGGCCTCGGCGCCTACATCATCTGGGGCCTGTTCCCCCTGTACTTCAAAGCCATCCAGAGCGTCCCGGCGGTGGAAATCATCGTCCATCGAGTGCTCTGGTCGGCGCTGTTCGGCTCGTTGCTGCTGCTGGTGTGGAAACACCCCGGATGGTGGCGCGAACTGCGTGACAACCCACGCCGCCTGGCCATCCTGGCCCTGAGCGGCACGCTGATCGCCGGCAACTGGCTGACTTACGTGTGGGCTGTGAACAACGGGCGCATGCTCGAGGCCAGCCTGGGCTACTACATCAACCCGCTGATCAATGTGCTGCTGGGCATGCTGCTACTCGGCGAGCGCCTGCGCCGCCTGCAATGGCTGGCGGTGGGGCTGGCGGCATTGGGAGTGGCACAGCAGGTGTGGCAGGTCGGCAGCCTGCCATGGGTGTCGCTGGCGCTGGCGCTGTCGTTCGGCTTCTATGGCTTGATTCGTAAACAGGCACCAGTGGCCGCATTGCCGGGGCTGGTGGTGGAAACCTGGATGCTGGTGCCATTGGCCATCGGCTGGCTGCTGCTGCACCCCACCGCCAACAGCGCCAGCCTGGACTTCTTCAGCAGCAGCGAAGCGCTGTGGCTGATCGCCGCCGGCCCGGTGACCCTGGTACCGCTGGTGTGCTTCAACGCCGCCGCCCGTCACTTGCCGTACACCACCCTGGGCTTCCTGCAGTACCTGGCGCCGACCCTGGTGCTGCTGCAGGCGGTGCTGCTGTTCGGCGAGCATTTGTCGTCCAGCACATTGATGGCCTTCGCCTGCATCTGGGCGGGCCTGGCCGTGTACAGCGTCGATGCCTGGCTCAGTTTGCGCAAGCGCGACTGATCAAATAATGCTCAAACCCCTACAGGCCACGCGGTGCGTGGCCTGCAGCAAGCGCTCCAGAGGTTATCCACACCCTCGTCCCCGTGGTTTGTGCACAAGCTACTGATTACTGGGTGTTTTTTGCTCAAATCGCGCCAGCCTGCACCGTTGTTGGGTTGTAGCGGTACGCCCCCAGGTTATCCACAGGAGCGTCCCCGTTAAATCGGGATAACCACCTCAGGGCCGCTTCGCGCCCCATCGCGGCACAAGGCCGCTCCTACAAGGGATCGCGGTCACCTGTAGGAGCGGCCTTGTGCCGCGAAAGGGCTGCGAAGCAGCCCCTGCGATTTCGAATCACTCCTCCGGCCGCAACTTCAACTCCACCATCAAGTCATCCGCCAGGCTCTCCAGCTTCACCTGCAAATCGTCCAGAGCCAAGGTCAACGGCAACGCCAGCAGGGCGTCGGCATGGAACAGCGGTTCGCTGCTCATCGGCGCCGGCCGCACCTCGGTGCTCAAACGCTCGACGTTGACCCCTTGCTCCGCCAGCAACCGGGTGATATCACGGACAATGCCCGGCCGGTCGTTGCCCACCAGCTCCATGGCGATCGGCTTCCAGGTACAGGAAGGCTCGATGCCGCTCTCGGCGATCAGCACGCGAATATCGTATTTCGACAGTTTATTGAGCGACACGACCAGTTCGTCGTAGTTCTCAGCAGGCACCGCCACCCGCAGGATCCCGGCGAACTGCCCGGCCATGCGCGACATACGGCTCTCCAGCCAGTTGCCGCTGTGATCGGCGATGCACTGGGCAATGCGTTCGACCTGCCCGGCCTTGTCGGGGGCGATCACGGTGAGTACGAGATGGTCCACAGGCCACTCCTTCAGGTTCGGTCAGGGCCGTGTCAAACGGCCGAACAACAGGGACCGAATCAGTATAGGCAAGGCGCGGCAACCTGCCGCAGGACAGTCTGGCCGACCAATCGTGTACTGTTTCAAGATTTATCTGGAACAATCCACCTGTTTTTTGCGAACATACCCTTTCCCGGCGTGACCCTACGCGACTTATCGGTCACGCAGCGACGCTTTTAGTCTGATGTTTACCTGCCTGCTGCTTCATGTAGTATGCGTCGACGCGGACTACAAAGCGTCGTTTGGATGTCTGCCAAGGCGCCTGTGAAAATACGCGAGCCGCCCGCCAGCCAGTCTGGCGAGCCGCACCCAGCCGCGCTCGCCCGACGAGTGCATGCACTGGTGCCGTGTTTAGAGAAGCGCTACAGGCTTAATACAGAAGAGCGAAAGCGAAATAGCTGAGCAGAGGTGAGGCAAGCAATGACTGGATACGTTCAAGTCGGTGGCCTTCAGGTCGCCAAGGCCCTGTACGACTTCGTCAATAACGAAGCGATCCCTGGAACCGGCATCGAAGCCGACAAGTTCTGGGCCGGGGCGGCAGAGATCATCAAAGACCTCGCTCCCAAGAACAAAGCCCTGCTCGCCAAGCGCGACGAGCTGCAAGCCAAGATCGATGCCTGGCACCAGGCACGCAAAGGCCAGGCCCACGACGCCGTAGCCTACAAAGCATTCCTCCAGGAAATCGGCTACCTGCTGCCACAAGCAGACGATTTCCAGGCCACCACGCAAAACGTCGACGAAGAAATCGCCCACATGGCCGGCCCACAGCTGGTGGTGCCGGTGATGAACGCCCGCTTCGCCCTGAACGCCGCCAACGCCCGCTGGGGCTCCCTGTATGACGCGCTGTACGGCACCGACGTGATCAGCGATGAAGGCGGCGCCGAAAAGGGTCAGGGCTACAACAAGCTGCGTGGCAACAAAGTGATCGCCTTCGCCCGCGCCTTCCTCGACGAAGCCGCGCCACTGGCGGCCGGCTCCCACGTCGACTCCACCGCCTACCGCATCGAAGCCGGCAAGCTGGTCGTGGCCCTCAAGGGCGGCAGCAACAGCGGCCTGCGTGACGACGCCCAACTGATCGGTTTCCACGGCGACGCCGCCGCACCGACCGCCGTGCTGCTCAAGCACAACGGCCTGCACTTCGAGATCCAGGTCGATGCCAGCACCCCGGTCGGCAGCACCGACGCCGCTGGCGTGAAAGACATCCTGATGGAATCGGCGCTGACCACCATCATGGACTGCGAAGACTCGGTCGCTGCCGTCGACGCCGCTGACAAGGTGATCGTCTACCGCAACTGGCTGGGCCTGATGAAAGGCGACCTGGCCGAGAGCGTGAGCAAAGGCGGCAAGACCTTCACCCGCACCATGAACCCGGACCGCGAATACGCAGCCCCCAACGGCGGCAGCGTTACCCTGCACGGCCGTTCGCTGCTGTTCGTGCGCAACGTTGGCCACCTGATGACCAACCCAGCGATCCTCGACGCCCAGGGCAACGAAATCCCCGAAGGCATCCAGGACGGCCTGTTCACCAACCTGATCGCCCTGCACAACCTCAACGGCAACACCAGCCGCAAGAACACCCGCAGCGGCAGCGTGTACATCGTCAAGCCGAAGATGCACGGCCCGGAAGAAGTGGCCTTCGCCGCCGAAATCTTCAGCCGCGTCGAAGACCTGCTGGGCATGAAGCGCAACACCGTCAAGGTCGGCATCATGGACGAGGAGCGCCGCACCACGGTCAACCTCAAGTCCTGCATCAAGGCCGCCGCCGAGCGCGTGGTGTTCATCAACACCGGCTTCCTCGACCGCACCGGTGACGAAATCCACACCTCCATGGAAGCCGGCGCCGTAGTGCGCAAGGGCGCCATGAAGAACGAGAAGTGGATCGGCGCCTACGAGAACAACAACGTCGACGTCGGCCTGGCCACCGGCCTGCAAGGCCGTGCGCAGATCGGCAAAGGCATGTGGGCCATGCCCGACCTGATGGCCGCGATGCTCGAGCAGAAGATCGCCCACCCGCTGGCCGGCGCCAACACCGCCTGGGTGCCATCGCCGACCGCCGCCACCCTGCACGCCCTGCACTACCACAAGGTCGACGTGCAGGCCCGTCAGCGCGAGCTGGCCCAGCGTGCCCCGGCCTCGGTGGACGACATCCTGACCATCCCGTTGGCCGCCGACACCAACTGGTCGGCCGACGAGATCCGCAACGAGCTGGACAACAACGCCCAGGGCATCCTCGGCTACGTGGTGCGCTGGATCGACCACGGCGTGGGCTGCTCGAAGGTGCCGGACATCAACGATGTCGGCCTGATGGAAGACCGCGCCACCCTGCGCATCTCGGCCCAGCTGCTGGCCAACTGGCTGCGCCATGGCGTGGTCACCCAGGAGCAGGTGCTGGAAAGCCTCAAGCGCATGGCCGCGGTGGTGGACAAGCAGAACGCCGGTGACGCCCAGTACCGCCCGATGGCGCCGAACTTCGATGACAACATCGCGTTCCAGGCGGCGATCGAGCTGGTGGTTGAAGGTGCCAAGCAGCCAAACGGCTACACCGAGCCAGTGCTGCACCGTCGTCGCCGCGAGTTCAAGGCGCGTAACGGGCTGTAAGCCGCAAGGGGCCGCTGTGCGGCCCATTCGCCGGCAAGCCGGCTCCCACAGGGTCAACGCCGTTTATGCGATGCACGGTGTCCAGTGGGGGCCGGACTCCCTGGATGATCTTCGATCTTCAGCTCTTTCTTCACCAACCCCAGCAGCTTGCCCAGGTCCACCGGCTTGAGCAGGAAATCCACCACCCCCAGGTGCATCACGTCCACCGCTTCCTTCACATCGGTGTCGCCCGACACCACGATGATCGACAGCGCCGCCCGCTCCGACTCGCGAACCTGGCGGATAAGCTCCATGCCATCCTTCGGCTCCATACGCAAATCAGTGATCATCAGGGCAATCCGACGCTCGTAATGCAGCTTCAACATCGCCTCCTGCGCGCCGTCGGCGGTCATGCAGTCGATGCCCCGGCTTTTGAGGTACAAGCTCAGCGCCTGGCTGTTCACCGGGTTGTCATCCACCACCAGCACCACCGGTTTGGGCGCCACCGGCGCGCTCACCACGGCCAACGCCTCACGCTCGGCGTCACTCAATATGTCGTCATGCTCAGCCATGGTCGTCTCGTCAAAAATGTCGCTCAAACCCTAAGACCCTAAACCCGCACCGCCCTGTGCGCCTTTCGTCGGGGCCTTGCCATCAGTGCCTCTAGACTTACGTCCAATGGGCACCACAAGGCGGCCAGCCGACCATGGAGGCCGAGAACAACAAAGCCGAGCCCTATAGATAGATATATATAGTTCGGCGTAGCGAAACGGTCAGCTTCATGAGTAAAAAGGACGCCTACCGCCAGGCGGGCAAAACCGCAGTGCAGCAGAACATCCAGGGCACCCTGCAGTTGCTGCAGCGCTTTGCGCCGTTCAACCAGATGGAACAGAGCCACCTGGCTTTCCTGGTGGAACAGTGCCAGCTGCGCTTCTACGCGGCTGGCGAAAGCATCATCAAGCCCAGCGACGGCCCGGTCGAGCACTTCTACATCGTCAAGCAGGGCCGTGTGGTCGGCGAACGCCAGCACATCACCCGCCCGGGCACCGAGACCACCTTCGAGATCACCGGCGGCGAATGCTTCCCGCTGGCCGCATTGCTGGGCGAACGCGCCACCCGCACCGAGCACCTGGCAGGCGAAGACACCTTCTGCCTGCAATTGAACAAAGCCGCGTTCATCCGCGTGTTCTCCCTGTCCGACGTGTTCCGCGACTTCGCCCTGCGCGGGGTCAGCAGCCTGCTCGATCAGGTCAACCAGCAGGTGCGCCAGAAAGCGGTCGAGACCTTGGGCACCCAGTATTCGCTGAACACCCCGCTGGGCGAACTGGCCATGCGCCACCCGGTGGTGTGCAGCCCCGACACGCCCCTGCGCGAAGCGGTGCGGCTGATGCACGAACAACAGGTCGGGAGCATCGTCATCGTCGACCCGCAACGCTACCCCATCGGCATCTTCACCCTGCGCGACCTGCGCCAGGTGGTCGCCGATGCCAGCGCCGAGCTGACCGCGCCGATCGAACGCTACATGACCGCCAAGCCGTTCTACCTGAGCCCCCAGGCCAGCGCCTTCGACGCCGCCATGGCCATGACCGAACGGCATATCGCCCACGTCTGCCTGGTGGACAACCAGCGCCTGTGCGGAGTGATTTCCGAGCGCGACCTGTTCTCCCTGCAACGGGTCGACCTGGTGCACCTGGCGCGCACCATCCGCCACGCCCCGCGGCTGGACAGCCTGGTGTCGTTGCGTGGCGAGATCGGCCAACTGGTCGAACGCATGCTCGCCCACGGCGCTTCCTCGACCCAGATCACCCAGATCATCACCCTGCTCAACGACCACACCGTGTGCCGGGTGATAGAACTGGCCATCGCCGAACGCGGCGACCCGGGCGTGCCGTTCAGCTGGCTGTGCTTCGGCAGCGAAGGCCGCCGCGAACAGACCCTGCACACCGACCAGGACAACGGCATCCTCTTCGAAGCCCACGACCGCGCCGAAGCCGATGCCATCCGCGCCAGGCTGTTGCCGCTGGCCCAGCACATCAACCACAACCTCGCCCAGTGCGGCTTCACCCTGTGCACCGGCAACGTGATGGCCGGCAACCCCGAGCTGTGCCTGTCGCGCAGCGAGTGGGCGCGGCGCTTCGCCGGCTTCGTGCGCGAGGCCAGCCCGGAGAACCTGCTGGGCTCGAGCATCTACTTCGACCTGCGCGTGGTGTGGGGCGATGAACAGGGCTGTGAACAGTTGCGCCAAGGCCTGCTCCAGCAGGTGGCCGACAACCGCATCTTCCAGCGCATGATGGCCGACAACGCCCTGCGCCAGCGCCCGCCGGTGGGGCGCCTGCGCGAGTTCGTACTGACCCGCCAGGGTGACGACAAGGCCGCCACCCTCGACCTCAAGGTGCAGGGCCTGACGCCCTTCGTCGACGGCGCGCGGCTGCTGGCCCTGGCCCATGGCATCAAGGCCTGCAACACCCTCGAGCGCCTGCGCCAACTGGTTGCCAAGGGCGTCATCGACGCACTCGACGGCGCCGCCTTCGAGGAGG
This sequence comes from Pseudomonas sp. ES1, assembly GCF_050586605.1. Lineage (NCBI taxonomy): Bacteria > Pseudomonadati > Pseudomonadota > Gammaproteobacteria > Pseudomonadales > Pseudomonadaceae > Pseudomonas > Pseudomonas sp. ES1. The sequence continues at coordinate 95,410 of NZ_JBOBDM010000008.1, forward strand.
CTTACCACTTCATCCAGCAGACCCGCATGCAGCAGCACCAGCGCCAGACCCGCGCCAACCTGGCGTACTCCAACCGCCTCGACCCGGACAGCCTCAACCACCTGGACCGGCGCATCCTGCGCGAATCCCTGCGCCAGGCCCAGCGCCTGCAAAGCAGCCTGGCCTTGCGGTATCAGCTGTGAACCTGTTCGCCTGGCTGCGCCCACCGGCGCCCACGCTGGACGAGCACCTGCGCCAGCGCCTGGCCAGCCTGCCCGGGCCTGCGCCGCTGGCCGTGTGCTCCCTGCGTGAGCAGCGTTGGGTGGTGCTCGACCTGGAGACCAGCGGCCTGAACCTCAACCGCGACCAGGTGCTGTCGATCGGCGCGGTGGCCATCGAAGATGGTGCCATCGACCTCGGCCAGCAGTTCGAGCGCACCCTGCACCGCCCCGAGCAGAAGACCAACGCCAGCGTGCTGATCCACGGCCTCGGCCCCAGCGCCCTGGCCGCCGGCTGCAACCCGGCCGAAGCCTTGCTCGACCTCATGGCGTTCATTGGCGACAGCCCGGTGCTGGCGTTCCATGCCTCGTTCGACCAGCACATGCTGGCGCGGGCGCTGCAGGACAGCCTTGGCCTGCGCCTGCGCCACCCGTTTTTCGATGTGGCGGAGCTGGCCCCCATGCTCAACCCCGACACGGTGCTGCGCGAAGCCGGGCTGGATGACTGGATCGCCCGTTTCGGCCTCGAAGTCCAAGCCCGCCACCATGCCAGTGCCGACGCCCAGGTCACCGCCGAGCTGGCCCTGATCCTGTTCAGCCAGGCCCGCCGCCAGCAACTGGACAGTCCGTTGCAGCTGGAGCAAAGGCTTAAACAGTGGCGTCGGCGCAAAATGCCGAGTCACGGCTTCTAACGGCCGCGATTCATGTCGCCCTGTAGGCCTTTCGCGGGTAAACCCGCTCCCACAGGTACAGTGTTGGCTTGAGATTGTGCGCAATCCTGTGGGAGCGGGTTTACCCGCGAAGGGCTGCAAGGCAGCCCCTTTCCCACCGGTCGAGTGCCCCGGCAAGGCCGCTGCTGCACAGATGGCATGCATCCAACCGTAATGGCAATCCGATAAGCGTCAATTGCGCCCCTACCCTCGCCTCTGCGACAATCGCGAATAATTATCGTTAGTTAACGCATTCTTTATCGGGGGACGTTCCTTGACGTCTGCGCAGAGCCCACACGCCGAACTGGTCAGCGCGCTGTACCGCGACCATCGCGGCTGGCTGCTGGCCTGGCTGCAACGCAGCACAGCCTGCCGCCAGCGCGCCGAAGACCTGAGCCAGGACACCTTCGTGCGCCTGCTCGGCCGCGAACGGCTGGACGCCCCCCGCGAACCCCGCGCATTCCTGGTTGCCGTGGCCAAGGGCCTGCTGTTCGACCACTTCCGCCGCGCCGCGCTGGAACAGGCCTACCTCGCGGAACTTGCGCTGTTGCCCGAAGCCGAACAGCCCTCGCCAGAACTGCAATACCTGATCCTCGAAGACCTCAAGGCCATCGATCGCCTGCTCGGCAAGCTGTCGAGCAAGGCGCGCGCCGCGTTTCTGCACAACCGCCTGGACGGCCTCGGCCACGCCGAAATCGCCCAGCGCCTGGGGGTTTCGGTGTCCCGCGTGCGCCAGTACATCGCCCAAGGCATGCGCCAGTGCTACATCGCCCTGTACGGGCAGCCGACATGAACAACAGCCCCGTCTCCAGCACCGTGCTGGACGCCGCCATCGCCTGGAAGCTGTGCCTGGACGAAGGCAGCGGCAGCCCCGACGAACGCAACGAATTCATGCGCTGGCATGCCGCCCACGAAGAGCATGCCCGCGCCTGGCTGCAACTGAGCCTGCTCGACCAGCGCTTCAACACCGCCGCCGGCCCCGCCCGCCATGCCCTGCTGCAGTCGCGCAGCGGCATGCGCCGACGGCTCGGCGGGCTGGCCGGCATGCTGCTGCTCGGCGGCGTGCTGGCCTGGGCCGGCATGCCCTCGCTGTCGCCGGACTACTGGCTGGCCGACCAACGTACCGCCACCGGCGAACTACGCACCCTGCGCCTGGAAGACGGCACGCTGCTGAGCCTGAACAGCCACACCGCAGTGGATATCGACTTCCAGGGCGAACAACGGCTGATCGTGCTGCACCAGGGCGAGATATCCGTGGAAACCGGGCATGAAGACAGCCGTCCACTGCAAGTGCGCACCGCCGATGGTCGCCTGCGCCCGCTGGGCACACGTTTCCTGGTGAAGCGCGAAGCCGGTGGCACCCGCCTGGAAGTCCTGCAATCGTCGGTGGCCGCCAAACCCCGCGACAGCGGCGACGAGCAGGTACTGCGCGAAGGCCAGCAAGTGCTGATGAACACCGAAGGCCTGGGCGCGGTCAGCCCGGTAGCGGTCGGCGCCGATGCCTGGACCCGCGGCATGCTGGTGGTCGACAACGTGCGCCTGGCCGACCTGGTGGCCACCCTTGGCCAGTACCGCAGCGGCCACCTGGGGGTGGCCGACGAGGTCGCCGACCTGCGCGTGAGCGGCAGCTTCCCGCTGACCAACACCGACCTGGCGCTGGCCTCGCTGCAACCGGTAATGCCGGTGAAGATCGAGCGGCATACGCCGTGGTGGGTAACCGTCAGCGCCCGCTGAGGCAGCCTCGAGCTGCAAGCTTCAAGCTTCAAGCTTCAAGCTTCAAGCTTCAAGCTTCAAGAAAAAGCAGGTCACTGCAGATCCCGCTTTGCTCTTGCAGCTTGAAGCTTGCAACTTTCAGCTTTTTTTCCCCCACCCCCTGTCACTTTTCAAAACTCACTCGGCAAGGAAGCAGATAGCACTTATCCGTCGAGGAGCCGCCGCATGTCCCGCGCTGTTGATGCCTTGCTTCGCCCCAGCCTGATGGCCCTGGCCATCGGCCTGGCCGCCCCGTTGACCAGCCCCGCCCTGTTCGCCGCCGAACAGTCGGCCCTGCGCACCTACGCGCTGCCCGGCGCACCACTGGCCAGCACCCTGAACCAGATCGCCAGCCAGGCCGGCATCACCCTGGCCCTGGACCCGGCCCTGGTCAGCGGCCGCACCTCGGCCCCGGTCAGCGGCCAGTACGACGCCCTCGGCGCCCTGCAGGCCGCCCTGCGCGGCACCGGGCTGCAACTGCAGCAAAGCAGCGCCGGCAGCTACAGCCTGGTGGCCGTCCCCGAAACGGCCCTGGCCTTGCCGGAAACCACCGTCAACGCCGCCAGCGACAGCGAAAGCGCCTGGGGCCCGGTAGACGGCTACCTCGCCAAGCGCACCGCCGCCGGCACCAAGACCGACACCGCCCTGGTGGAAGCACCGCGTTCGATCTCCGTTGCCACCCGCCAGCAGATGAACGACCGCGGCGTGCACAGCCTCGATGACGCCGTGAAATACATGCCGGGCATCGTCTCCGCCAGTTACGGCAGTGACACCCGCTATGACTGGATGCTGGTGCGCGGCTTCGAGCCGACCCAGTTCCTCGATGGCCTGCCACTGCCCCGCGGCGTGTACGCCAACCCGAAAGCCGAAACCTGGAACCTCGACCGCCTGGCCCTGCTGCGCGGCCCGGCTTCGTCGGTCTATGGCCAAACCCCGCCCGGCGGCCTGCTGGACATGGTCAGCCGCCGCCCGCAAGCCGAAAGCGCCCACGAGATCCAGGTGCAGTACGGCAGCGACAACCATCGCCAGATCAACTTCGCCAGCACCGGCAAGATCGACGACCAGGGCCAGTTCCTCTATGGCGTCAGCGGTGTGGTGCGCGACAGCGACACGCAGATCGACCACATCGAGAACAAGCGCTACAACATCGCGCCGAGCCTGACCTGGAACATCGACGACGACACCAAGCTGACCTTCCTCAGCCAGTTCACCCGTGACGACACCGGCGTCACCAGCCAGTTCTACCCGATCCAGGGCACCAAGATCTCGATGCCGTTCGGTGATATCTCCCACCACAAGAACCTCGGCGATCCGGATTACGACTTCTACGACCGCACCTACTACGCGTTGGGTTATGCGTTCGAACACCGCATCAACGATGTCTGGCAGTTCCGTCAGAACCTGCGCTACACCAAGTCGGACTTGGCGTTCCAGACCGTCACAGTGCGCAGCTACAACAGTAATGGCACGACGGTCAGTCCAGATGGCACAGTCGGCCGCGGCACCACCAACGTCGACGAGGACATCAGCCAGTTCGCCGTCGACAACAACCTGCAGGGCGACTTCGACACCGGCGCCGTCAGCCACACCCTGTTGCTCGGCCTGGACCACCAGCGCATGAACAACAACTACACGGCGATCTTTGGCAGCGCCACCGACATCAATGTGAACAACCCGGTGACCGGCGCGCCCATCACCCGCCCGCCACGTTCCGACGCGTTCTACGACTACGACCAGAAAACCCGCCAGACCGGCCTGTACATCCAGGACCAGATGGCCCTCGACAACTGGCGCCTGACCCTGGGTGGCCGCCAGGACTGGGTGAAGACCGATACCCACTTCATCAAGGACGACACCGACAACAGCCAGCTCAACCGCAAGTTCAGCGGCAACGCGGCGATCAGCTACGTGTTCGACTCGGGCCTGGTGCCCTACCTGTCGTACGCCGAGTCGTTCCAGCCCACCAGCAAGGCCGACGTCACCTCGACCAACTCGCTCAAGCCAACCGAAGGCCAGCAGTGGGAACTGGGTATCAAGTACCAGCCACCCGGCTCCAATACCCTGCTCAGCGCAGCGGTGTATGACCTGACCCAGAAGAACGTCTCGGCCACCAGCTTCGTCGGCGCGGTGCCGGTCACCAGCCAGACTGGCGAAGTGAAGGTGCGCGGCCTTGAGCTGGAAGCCACCTCCGACGTCACCGAGAACCTCAAGGTGATCGCCGCCTACACCCTGGCCAAGTCCGAAGTGCAGGATGGCCAGTACAAAGGCAACCGCCTGCAGCTGATGCCCAACCAGCAAGCCTCGCTGTGGGCCGACTACACCTGGCACAGCGGCGTGCTCGATGGCTTCGGCATCGGTGCCGGCGCGCGCTACACCGGCAATACCTATGGCGACCAGGGCAACACCTGGCTGGGCAAGGCCGACGCCTACACGGTGTTCGACGCCTCGGTGCACTACGACCTCGGCCGCCTGGACAACAGCCTCAAGGGTGCGTCGGTGGCGCTCAACGCCAGCAACCTGTTCGACAAGGACTACATCTCCACCTGCGACAGCTTCTACTGCTACTACGGCGACCAGCGCAGCGTCGTCGCCAGCGCCACCTACAAGTTCTGAGTGACCGGGGCCGCTGCGCGGCCCTTTCGCCGGCAAGCCGGCTCCCACAGGGATCGCATGGTGGGAGCCGGCTTGCCGGCGAAAGGGCTGCGCAGCAGCCCCACGGTCCAACAGACGTAAACGGTACCGTGATGAAAAGCTCAACCATCCGCCGCTGGTCAGCGATCCACACCTGGACCAGCCTCATCTGCACCCTCTTCATGCTGCTGCTCGCCCTCACCGGCCTGCCCCTGATCTTCCACCACGAGATCGAGCACCTGCTGGGCGAAGCCCCCGAATTGCGCGAGATGCCCGCAGGCACCCCGCACCTGGACCTGCAGCAGTTGGTGCTCAAGGCCGAGCAGCACCGCCCCGGCGAGGTGATGCAGTACTTCGGTTACGAGAAGGACGAACCCAACGGCGTGGTGGCGATCACCGCCGCCACCGCCGGCACCGACCCGAACGACTCGCACACCTTCATGCTCGACGCCCGCACCGGCGAGGCGGTGGCCATGCCGGCTGCCAACGGCGGCTTCATGATGCTGATGCTGCGCCTGCACGTGGACATGCTCGCCGGGCTGCCGGGCAAGCTGCTGCTGGCCTTCATGGGCGTCTTGTTCGTGCTGGCAATCGTCTCCGGCACCGTGCTCTACGCGCCGTTCATGCGCCGTCTGAAGTTCGCCACCGTGCGCCACGAAAAATCTTCACGGCTGCGTTGGCTCGACCTGCACAACCTGATCGGCGTGGTCACCCTCAGCTGGGCACTGGTGGTGGGCGTCACCGGGGTGATCAGCGCGCTGTCCGACCTGGTCATCGCCGCCTGGCGCAACGACAGCCTGGCGGCCATGGTCGCGCCCTACCGCAATGCGCCGCCCCTCACCGAGCGCGCACCCGCCACCCAGCTGCTGCACATCGCCGAACAAGCCGCCCCTGGCATGCGCCCGGACTTCATCGCCTTCCCCGGCACACGCTTTTCCAGCGAGCACCACTACGCGGTGTTCATGAACGGCGCCACGCCACTGACCTCGCACCTGTTCACCCCGGTGCTGATCGACGCCCGCACGCTCCAGGTAACCGCCGTCGGCGAGCGCCCGTGGTACATGGATGCCATGGGCCTGTCGCAGCCGCTGCATTTCGGTGACTACGGCGGGCGGCCGATGCAGATCCTCTGGGCCATGCTCGACGTGCTGACCATCATCGTGCTCGGCAGCGGCCTGTACCTGTGGTGGGGCAAACAGCGCAAAGCGAAGGAGGCGCGGGCATGAGCCACAACTCGCAAAGCACCGGGCGGATCTTCGCCTGGCCGGCGCTGGTGGCGCTGCTGAGCCTCGTCGGGCTGTTCGCCGCGCTGCTCGGGGATGGGCTCTGGGACAGCTTGGCCTGGATCGGCCTGGGGGCTTCGGCCGTGCTGGGCCTGAGCGGGTTCTGGCGACGCTAGAGGGAACCACGCTGTCCGTGTAGGAGCGGCCTTGTGTCGCGATAGGGCCGCGCAGCGGCCCCGGCGATTTCTGTATTCACGCTGAAATCCTGGGGCCGCTTTGCGGCCCTATCGCGACACAAGGCCGCTCCTACAGGGACCGCGTAAACCTGGCCTCGTGCATCACTCGGTCAAGCGCGGCAACACCTGGTCCAGCCGCTGATACAACGCACTGCTGCGCGGCCAGTTGCGCAGCAGCCGCGCGCGGTCACGGCCGAATGCCGGGGCGAAGCTGAGCTGGGTGGCATGCTGGCACATGGCATCGAGGTCGATCAGCGACCAGCGGCCGTTGTCCCAGAACAGGTTGTGGCCCTTGAAGTCACCGTGGCTGATGCGTTCGCGGATCAGCTGCTGCATCAGCTGCACCAGCGCCTCGACCTGCTCATCCGGCGCGTCGCCGCTGTCCACGAACGGCGCAAAGCAGGCGGTCAGGTCCGGCCCATCGACATACTCGGTCAGCAGGTAGGCGCGGTTGCGCAGGCCCAGGGTGCGGGTTTCCAGCACTGCCAGCGGCCGTGGCGTGGCAATTTCGAGGAATTCCAGGCGGTGGCCCTCGATCCACGAATGCCAGGCCCGGCTCGGGCGCCAGAAACGCTTGAACCAGTGCGCGGTGTTCTTGATGTTGTAGCGCTTGAGCACCAGCGTGCGCCCGCCCACCTCGATCCGCGCGACGCTCGCCGCACCGCCGGTCTTGTACAGGTGGCCCTGGTCGATCAACGCATCGGCCTGCTCCAGCACCGGCAGCAGCGCCTCGGCTTGTGGGCGACGCACCGCGCGCAAGCCCGACAGGGTGCGCTCGACGCTGAACAGCGTGCATTCGCGCCCGGCCTTCTCCAGGTAATCCTTCAGGCGCCAGTTGCGCACCTTGTCCACCTGCTTCTGCAAGGCTTCGAGCGGCAGCGCGTGCTCGCCGTTGGCCAGCAGGTAATGCACCAGCGCCTCTTCGATGAACGGCTCCAGGCGCTTGGGCAACTGGGCGAACAGCACCCCGAGGTTTTCCAGCACACGCTGACGCGACAGTTGCTGGCCAGGCGTCTCGGCCTTGATGCCAGCGCCATCGATCAGGTACACCCGGCCCTCCTGGCGCAGCAGGTTGTCCAGGTGCAGGTCTTCCTGCCACAGGCCCTTGGCGTGCATCTGCGCCACTGCCGTCAGCGCCTCGCCCAGCACTGCATGCTGCTCGTCGGCGAGCATCGGCAGGTGCTCCACTGCGGCCCAGGCATCGGCCAGGCTTTCGGCGTGATCGAGGTACTCGAACAGCAGCCAGCCGCCCTCGCCTTCCTTCAGGCCATCGGCCAACAACTGCGGCGTGGTCAGGCCTTGCTCGGCCAGCAGGCGCACGCCATCGAGCTCACGCTGGAAATGGCGGGCGGCGTTACCGCCCACCAGCAGCTTGGCCAGCACCGGGGTGCCGCGCCAGATACCGGCGCCGACATAGCGCTGGCCGGGCAGCACGCGCAGCAGGCTGAGCAGTTGCAGGTCGGCCATGCCCGCAGCATCGGCGAGGGTGACGGTCAGCGGCAACGACGGGCTGCGCCCGAGGTCCTTCAGTTCGGACAGGAGCATCAGCGGGCCTCTTTATGGCGACGGCGTTGCGTCAGGCGCTGCAGCCAGGCATTCACCTGCGCGCTGTCCACCGGCTGTTGCAGGTAGGCGCCGAGCAGTTCGCGCACATCCGCCTCACTCCAGGCACGGGCGCGACGCAACAGCGGCTCCAGATCCTTGACCCGGTCGCGCTGGCCGAACAGCAGCGGGCGGGTCTTCTCCAGGTCGATCAGCTGTGCCTGCCAGCCTTCGCGGCGCTCGCGCAGGAAGATGTGCTTGGGGTAGAAACACCCATGCATCTGCCCGGCGCCGTGCAGGGTGCGGGCCAGCTGGCCGCAAGCCTGCAGGATGCCCCGGCGCTGCCCCTCGGGCAGCTGCGGCCATTGCTCCAGCAAACGCTCAAGGTCGCTCCAGTCGTCCAGCGCGCGGGTCATGAGGATCGCACGGTGCTGGCCGGCCTGCTTGCGCTCGCCGAAGAACACCGCCTGCAACGCCGGGATATCCAGCTTCTGGTAGCGGCTGATGTTGCGAAATTCGCGGGCGAACGTCGGTTCGCCAAACGGCCGTTGCAGGCTGCGGGTCAGGTAGTCGCACTGGCGCTTGAGGTAGTAGCCCTTGCCCTCCAGCTCCAGGCGGAACACGCTGCTCCAGCCGCCACGGCCGGTGTTGGGCTCGTCCACGGCGTCCAGCTGCAATGCCCACAGCGCTTCGAAATCGCTCAGGCCATGGCGCTTGAGCAGCGCCTGGTCGGCGCTGGCCAGGTAATCGGTCATTCCCTTCCCTCGAAAAAGCTCAGCACCTGGCGAATGCGCCGCTTGTCGCGGGCAGTCAGGCGCGCGTGACGGCGGTACTGCAGGTAGAAACGCAGGCGCTGGGTCGCCGACAAGTGGTATTTGGCGACCTTGTCCAGGCACGCCAGGTCCTTGATCAGCCGGTGCCGGAGCATGAAGCCGCGCCAGAAATCGCCGGTCGGGCAGTCGATGAAGAACAGCGTGCCCTGATCGTCCACCAGCAGGTTGCGCCACTTCAGGTCGTTGTGGGCGAAGTGATGGTCGTGCATCTCGCGGGTATGCCGGGCCAGCTGGCGGCTGACATGGTCGACCCAGGCGCGATCTTTCAAGCGCGGGTCGTTGCGCTCGGCCAACGCCGACAGGTCCTCGGTGTTCGGCAGCTCGCGGGTGATCATCGCCCCGCGGCCAAAGGCCAGGCCGTTGCGTTCCAGGCCCCAGGCAACCACCTCGGCGGTGGGGATGCCCCACTTGGCGAACTGCTTGAGGTTCTGCCATTCGGCCTTGATCCGCGGACGCCCCAGGTAGCGGCGCATATGCTTGCCGGCACCGGTGTAGCGCTTGACGTAATACCAGACGCCGTCGCGCTGCACACGAATGACCTCGCTGAGCGGGTCGCGGGTCAGGTGTTCGCCCTGCAGGGCGAACACCGTGTTCAAGCTACCGAAGTCCGCCGCCAGCCATTCGTAGCCCGGCGCCAGTGTCCAACCCGCCATCAGAGCGCATCCCCATAGCGTTGCTTGCGTTCGTAGAGTTTCTGCGCCTTGCTTTCCAGCCAGGCCAGCAGTGCGGCTTCCTCCTTGAACACTTCACGCAATGGGCGCTGGAAGTAGCCGCGCAGGAAGCGCAGCTTGTCACGGCGGGTCAGGCCGATGTCCAGTGCCGAGAAGTACAGCGCGGCCAGGTCCTTGTCGCGCCAGCGCCGGGTGATTGTCGCCCGGGTCTGGGCCCGGTGCAGGTCGATCACCGACAGTTTGAAGTCATCCGCCGTCACCGGGCGGGCGGTGTGCAGCAGGAAATGGCAGATGTAGCAGTCGCGGTGGTTGACGCCAGCGCGGTGCATGCCGCCGGTCATCTTCGCCACCTCGGCGATCAGCGCACGCTTGAGCCGTGGCTCGGGCGGCTGACGAACCCAGTCGAGGCTGAAGTCTTCCAGGCTGACGGTCGGCGCCAGCTCTTCGGTGACGATGAACGAATGCTGGGTGGCCGGGTTGCTGCCGCGCTCGCCGTAGGCTACCGCGGTCATGGTCGGCACACCGACCTCGTGCAGGCGCTGGATGGCCCGCCATTCCTGACCGGCGCCGAGCACCGGCAGCTTGGCGCTGAACAGGTTCTTGAAGATCTCGCCCCAGCCGATGCCACGGTGGATCTTGACGAAAAAGCCCTCGCCATCGACCTCGGTGCGCAGCGTGCGGCGGCCCTCAAGCTCGCGGTACACCTCGCCCTGCAGCTGCTCGACGGCCTCGAACGGGTCGCGCCCGGCCCACAGGCGCTTGAACGGTTCGGCCAGTATCAGCTTCATGCGGTCTCCTGGCCGAGGATCACGTCGGCGGCATGCTGCGGCATGCTGTACAGGTCGGCGCTGTCGGCGAAGGCCACGCCATTGCGCGACCAGACCGCGCGGGCCTCGGCGTCTTCGAGCATGCGTTGCAGGTAGCTATTGAGCTGTTCCTGCTCGAAGGGGTCGTCCAGCACCAGGCCGCTGTCGGCCTCGGCGATGTAGTGGGCATAGCCGCACACCTTCGAGACCAGCACCGGCAGGCCGGCGACCAGCGCTTCGAGCAGCACGGTGCCGGTGTTTTCGTTGTACGCCGGGTGAATCAGCAGGTCGGCCCCCAGCAGGAAGCGCGGAATATCGCTGCGGCCCTTGAGGAACTGCACCTGCTCGCCCAGGCCCAGGGTGGCGCTCTGCAGTTGGAACACCTTGGGGTCGTCCTGGCCGATGACCATCAGCCGGGTGCGCTTGCGCAGGGCCGAAGGCAGCGCGGCCAGGGCCTTGAGGCTGCGGTCCACACCCTTGGTCTTGAAGCCCGAACCGATCTGTACCAGCAGCAGCTCGTCGTCGGCCAGGCCGAACTCCTTGCGGAAGTCGGCGCGGATGGCGTCGGCATCGGCCGGGCGGCGGCGGTCCTGGGAGATCCCCGGCGGCAGCAGGTGAAAGCGTGCCTCGGGGGTGTCGTAGTGCTTGATGAACAGGGGCTGCTGCACTTCGGAGATCATCAGGATCTCGGTATGGGCATCCTTGGCGAACACCGCCCGCTCGTACTCGGCGAAATGGCGGTAGCGGCCCCAGCGGCGGTACAGGCCACCGCGCAGGGTCTGGGCCTTGTCCTCGAAGCAGCCGTCGGCGGCGTAGTACACGTCCAGCCCGGGCATCTTGTTGAAGCCGATCAGGCGGTCGACCGGGCGCTTGGCCAGGTCCGCCGCCATCCAGGCGCTGAGCTTCTCGTTGCGGCGGTGGTTGAACAGCGCCTTGACCGGCGCCACCAGCACCTCGAAGCCCGGCGGAATATCACCTTCCCAGATCAGCGTGTACACGCGGATCTGGTGGCCACGCTTCTGGCACTCCAGGGCGATGCGCATGAAATCGCGCTGCAGCCCGCCAAAAGGGAAATATTTGTAGAGCACGAAAGCCAGTTGCATCAACGAACATCCTCAGCCAGCAGCAGCGCGCTCAAGCGGCCCGCTACATGCTCGGGATTCAGGCGAGTGAAGCACAGCGGCCACTCGCGTTTGAGATCGAACCGGCGCAGATCCTCGGCGCTCGGTTTGTAGGTGCACTTCTTCTGCAGGCACGGGGCGCAGGGGAAGTTGCTCGCCTGGTGGATCTGGGCGCGTCCGTAGGCACCGGTCAAACCAGGGTTGGTGGGGCCGAACAGCGAAATGGTCGGCACATCCAGCGCAGCGGCCAGGTGGCCCAGGCCGGTATCGACCGCCACGCAGGCCTTGGCGGCCGCCAGTACGCGGGCGACGCCGACCAGGTTCAACTTGGGCAGCACCTGGCAGTTATTCAAGCCCTGGGCGATACGCTCGGCGCGGGCCTTCTCCGCCGGGTTGCCCCACGGCAGCATCACCTGCAGCTTGCGCCGGCCCATGCGTTCGGCCAGCTCGCGCCAGTAGGCTTCCGGCCAGTGCTTGGTGGCCCAGGTGGTGCCATGCAGGAACACCACGTAGGGCGCCGCTGGCGGCAGTTGCAGGCGGTTGAGGTCCAGGCCGTAGTTGCCCAGGCCCTCGGGCAGGTCGTAGGCCAGGGCCAGGGCGAACAGCTGGCGCACGCGCTCGACGGCGTGCTGGCCGACGGCGACCGACAGGCGCCGGTCATAGAACCGACTGGCCAGGCCTTCACGGGCCGAATAGCGGTCGAGCCCGGCCACCGGCGCTTTCACGTAGCGAGTCAGCCAGGCCGACTTGACCAGGCCCTGGGCGTCGATCACCAGGTCGTACTTGCGCGCGCGCAAGCGTTGCTTGAAGGCCTTGAACTCGCCGCTCTTGATGGTCTGCCAGAGGTTCTTGCGCCAACGGCGGATGGCCACCGGGATCACCTGGTCGACCGCCGGGTGCCAGCTGGGGATCTCGGCAAAGCCCTCTTCCACCACCCAGTCGAAACGGATGCCGGGGATGGCGTGGGCGGCGTCGGTGAGCGCCGGGAGGGTGTGGATGACGTCGCCCAGGGACGACGTCTTGATGATCAGGACCCGCACTCAGTCGACCTCTGCCACGCTATCGATCAGGTTCGGTCCGCCCAGGTGGTGCAGGGCGGCGATCACCTTGGCCGGCTCGAGCAGACGCAGGCAATTGTAGTGGCCGAAGCGGCAGGTGCGGTCGAAGCAGGGGCTGCACTCGATGCCGGTGCGCACCACCTCGACCTGCTCGGCCAGCGGCGGGGTGAAGCCCGGCGAAGTCGAGCCGTACACCGCCACCAGCGGGCGGTTCAAGGCGGCGGCCACGTGCATCAGGCCGGAGTCGTTGGAGACCACGGCGTTGGCGCAGGACATCAGGTCGATGGCCTCGGCCAGCGAGGTTTCGCCGGCCAGGTTGTACGATTCTTCACGCAAGCCCGGGATCAGTCGGTCGCGAATCTGCTCGCCCACCGGGTGGTCGTTCTTCGAACCGAACAGCCACACCTGCCAGCCCTGGCGGATCATCGCATCGGCGACTTGCGCGTAATGCTCGGCCGGCCAGCGCTTGGCCTCGCCGAACTCGGCGCCGGGGCACAGGGCCAGTACCGGGCGGTCCAGCTGCAGGTTGAACTTGGCCACGGCCGCATCAAGGCTCTGGGCCTCGATCCGCAGGCTGGGGCGTGGATAAGGCTGCGGCAGTTCGGTACCCGGTGCGTAGGCCAGGGCCATGAAGCGCTCGATCATCAGCGGGTAGCGCGCCTTGTCCAGCTTGCGCACGTCGTTGAGCAGCAGGTAGCGCATTTCGCCGCGCCAGCCGGTGCGCTTGGGGATGCCGGCGAAGTACGGCACCAGCGCCGACTTGAGCGAGTTGGGCAGCAGGATCGCCTGGTCGTACTGGCCGGCCAGCGACTTGCCGATGCGCCGGCGGGTAGCCAGTTCCAGCGCGCCGTGGCCGAGCGGGAAGCTCAAGGCCTGGCGCACCTCGGGCATGCGCTCGAGGATCGGCCGGCTCCACTCGGGGGCCAGCACATCGATCTCGCAGTCGGGGTGCTGCTGTTTCAGGCACTGGAACAAGGTCTGCGCCATCACCATGTCGCCGACCCAGCTGGGGCCAATGATCAGTATTTTCATGCTTTATCCAGAAACATTCGGGGAGGCTGCAGGCTGCGTTACAACCTGGCCTCCCCTCTTTATATTCAGGCTATGTGGCGTGCAGTGTACCACTGGTGACACTCGGTCGTGGTCGAGCCCCCTGTGGGAGCGGGTTTATCGGGGCGCCGAACCGCCGCGAACACGGGCGTAGCCCGTGCCAACCACCGCGGCGCATTCTTCGCGGGTAAACCCGCTCCCACAGGGCCTGCACCCGCCTCAAGTCAGGCCCAATTCACCCCAGATCCGCCGCACCTCGCGGCGCTCATCGACGAACTGCGCCGCATCGATCACCCCGGCCTGCTTCTGCAAGGCCTGGCGGTGCGAGGCCGCGCGGAACGCCTTGTACACCTCGCGCAGCAGCACAGCGTCGGCGGCGGGCATCAGCCCGGCCTGCTCCAGCTCTTCGAGGATGCGGATATTGTCGGTCCAGCGCAGTATGGCCGCGTGGTCGTGGGACCAGGCCAAAGCGGCGTATTGCACCATAAATTCGATATCGACGATACCGCCGGCATCCTGCTTGATATCGAAGGGTTGCCCGGCATCGAAGGCGTTGCCCGCAGTACCTGCAGCGGTGCCCTTGGTGCCCAGGTTGTCGCGCATCTTGGCGCGCATTTCACTCACTTCGGCGCGCAGTTTATCCAGGTCACGGGCCTTGCCCAGCACCCCCGCGCGCACCGTCTCGAACGCCGCCGCTACCTGCTTGCAACCCACCAGCACGCGGGCGCGCACCAGCGCCTGGTGCTCCCAGGTCCAGGCTTCGTTCTGCTGGTAGCGCTCGAAGGCCCCGAGCGAGCTGACCAGCAGGCCCGAGGCGCCGGACGGGCGCAGGCGCATGTCGACGTCGTAGAGCTGCCCGGAGTTGGTCTGGGTGGTCAGCAGGTGAATGATGCGCTGGCCCAACCGGGTGAAGAACTGCGCGCTGTCGATGGGCTTGGCGCCATCGGTCTCGGCCTGTGGGTCGCCATCGTGGATGAACACCAGGTCCAGGTCCGAGCCATGGCCCAGCTCGATGCCACCGACCTTGCCGTAGCCGACGATGATGAAGCCCGGGTCGCACAGGCTGCCATCACTGCGCTTGGGCTGGCCATGACGGCTTACGGTCTGGCGCCAGGCCAGGGCCAGCACCTGGTCGAGGATGGCTTCGGCGAGCCAGGTCAGGTAGTCGCTGACCTTCATCAACGGCAGGTTGCCGGTGATCTCGGACGCCGCCACGCGCAGGCTGTGGGCCAGCTTGAAGTGGCGCAGCGCTTCCATCTGCTGTTCAAGGTCGTCTTCGGGGATGCGGGTCAGGCGCTCGCGCAGCTCGGCGGCCAGCTCTGGCGCCAGCGGCGGGCTGAACAGGCGGCCTTCGTTGAGCAACTCGTCGAGCAGCAACGGGTAACGGGCGATCTGCTCGGCGATCCACGGGCTGGCCGCGCACAGGGTCAGCAGGCGGCGCAGGGCGCCGGGGTTTTCGGTGAGCAAAACCAGATAGGCCGAACGACGGGCCACGGCCTCGACCAGCGGCAGCACCCGTTCCAGCACCAAGTCTGGGTTGGCATGCTCCACGGCCTGGGCCAGCAGGCGCGGAATAAAGGCGTCCAGGCGTTCGCGGCCGATACGCTGCATCGAGCGCAGTGACGGGCTGACGCGCAGGGCGGTCAAGCGGCGCAGGGCATCGGCGGGCTGCTTGAAGCCGGCTTCCTCGAGTTGGCGACAGGCCGCCTCTTCATCCTGGGCCTGCTCCCACAGCGGCGACCATTCGCCGCCCACCACCAGCTCGCCCTCGGCTTCGTCTTCATCGGGGTCGGCGATCACCTGGCGGAAGTGCCAGTCGATGCGCCCGCGCCACTCCATCAATTGCGTGTGGAAACTGGCCCAGTCGGCAAAGCCGAGCATGTAGGCAATGCGCTCACGGTCGGTGTCGTCATCCGGCAGCATCTGGGTCTGGCGGTCGGCGATGGCCTGGATCGCATGCTCGGTGTAACGCAGGAACTCATACCCCTCGCGCAGCTCGGCGACCACCGCCGGCGGCAGGTAACCCTGCCCCTCCAGGGTCGCCAGCACTTTCAGCAAGGGCCGTTGCTGCAGGCTGAGGTCACGCCCGCCGTGGATCAGCTGGAAGGCCTGGGCGATGAACTCCACCTCGCGGATGCCACCGGCGCCAAGCTTGATGTTGTCGGCCATGCCTTTGCGTCGCACTTCCTGCTGGATCAGCTGCTTCATGGTGCGCAGCGCTTCGATGGCTGAGAAATCCAGGTAACGGCGGTACACGAACGGGCGCAGCATCTCCTGCAACTGCGCGCCGGCCGCCTGGTCGCCGGCCACTACCCGCGCCTTGATCATCGCGTAGCGCTCCCAGTCGCGGCCCTGGTCCTGGTAGTACTGCTCCAGCGCATTGAAGCTCAGCACCAGCGAGCCGGCCGAGCCATAAGGGCGCAGGCGCATGTCGACGCGGAACACGAAACCATCGACGGTGACCGGGTCGAGCGCCTTGATCAGGCGCTGGCCGAGCCGGGTGAAGAACTCCTGGTTGTCCAGCGAGCGCTTGACCCCGGTGGTTTCGCCGCCTTCGGGGAAAGCGAAGATCAGGTCGATGTCGGAAGACAGGTTGAGCTCTACCGCGCCCAGCTTGCCCATGCCCAGCACCACCATGTGCTGCACTTCCCCGCTGCGGTTGCCGATGGGCGTGCCGAACTGCTGGCAGTGGCGTGGGTAAAGCCAGGCGTAGGCTTCATCTATACAGGCATCGGCAAGGTCGGACAGGTCGCGGCAGGTTTCGCCCAGGGCCGCAGCGCGGGTGATGTCGCGCCAGATGATGCGCAGCTGCTGGCGGTTGCGCTCGCGGCGCAGGTTGCGCGCCAGTTCGTCCTCGCTCTGGGCGGCCTGGGCCACGGCGTTGATCTGCCCACGCAGCTCGCCCGGGGCATAGGGCCGATCGAGCTCGCCACCTTGCAGCAGGCCGAACAGCATGGCCGGGTCGCGCTGGGCCTGGGCCAGCACGAAGTCGCTCGCGGCGCACACCTGGTCGAACTGCCGTCGCTGCTCAACGCTCCAGCTGTCCGGGTTCAGCCCGGGGTGCCCGGCCAGCGCATCGCGCAGGAACTGTTGATTGCGGGCAACCAGCGGTTGCAGGGCGGCAGGCAGATCGAGCGGCAAAGGCAGGCGCATGGTCTATCCTTGATCGGCGTGAAAGAGAGGGGTTGGAGCGGTCGAACGGGGGCCGGACCACGGTTGGACTGTCATACAAAAGTTAGAAATAGCTGAAAAACTTGATTTTCTAGTAAGAAACATCAACAAACACCTAACTCGAACACAGATTCAACCGACGGGAACGTTTTTCCCCACAACCCGGGATGCGACAAACCGTCGCATTTGTGTAGTTTTACTACTACCCATGCCGTGCAAAAGCATGAAATCCGAAAGCATTTGTAGTAAAACTACACCGCGCCGGATGACTGTCCGGTAATCCAAGAATTCACGACGTCTGCCCATAAGGCCAGTCGCAAACTCAGGCCCCCGATTCTGGTGGCCTTTCCGCCCTGGAGCAAGCCATGCAAGACCTCGATCCAATCGAAACCCAGGAATGGCTGGATGCCCTGGAGTCGGTCCTCGACAAAGAAGGCGAAGACCGCGCTCATTACCTGATGACCCGTATGGGCGAGCTGGCCACCCGCAGTGGCTCGCAGCTGCCGTATGCCATCACCACGCCGTACCGCAACACCATCCCTGTCACCCACGAAGCACGCATGCCTGGCGACCTGTTCATGGAACGCCGCATTCGCTCGATGGTGCGTTGGAACGCCCTGGCCATGGTCATGCGCACCAACCTGAAAGACTCGGACCTGGGTGGCCACATCTCGAGCTTCGCCTCCAGCGCCACGCTGTACGACATCGGCTTCAACTACTTCTTCCAGGCCCCGACCGAAGAACACGGCGGCGACCTGATCTTCTTCCAGGGCCACGCTTCGCCAGGCGTCTACGCCCGCGCCTTCATGGAAGGCCGCATCAACGAAGACCAGATGAACAACTTCCGTCAGGAAGTGGACGGCAACGGCCTGTCTTCGTACCCGCACCCTTGGCTGATGCCTGACTTCTGGCAGTTCCCGACCGTTTCGATGGGCCTGGGCCCAATCCAGGCGATCTACCAGGCACGCTTCATGAAGTACCTGGAAGCCCGTGGCTTCATCCCGGCCGGCAAGCAGAAGGTCTGGTGCTTCATGGGCGACGGCGAGTGCGACGAGCCGGAATCCCTGGGCGCGATCGCCCTGGCCGGCCGCGAGAAGCTGGACAACCTGATCTTCGTCATCAACTGCAACCTGCAGCGCCTCGACGGCCCGGTTCGCGGCAACGGCAAGATCATCCAGGAACTCGAAGGCGTGTTCCGCGGCGGTGGCTGGAACGTCAACAAAGTGGTCTGGGGCCGTTTCTGGGACCCACTGCTGGCCAAGGACACCAACGGTGCCCTGCAGCGCCGCATGGACGAAGTCATCGACGGCGAGTACCAGAACTACAAAGCCAAAGACGGCGCGTACGTTCGTGAGAACTTCTTCAACACCCCAGAACTCAAGGCCATGGTCGAAGACCTGTCCGACGACGAGATCTGGAAGCTCAACCGTGGCGGCCACGACCCGTACAAGGTCTACGCGGCTTACCACCAGGCTGTGAACCACAAAGAACAGCCGACCGTCATCCTGGCCAAGACCATCAAGGGTTACGGCACCGGTGCTGGCGAAGCCAAGAACACCGCGCACAACACCAAGAAGGTCGACGTCGACAGCCTGCGTCACTTCCGTGACCGCTTCGACATCCCGGTCAAGGATGCCGACCTTGAGAACCTGCCGTTCTTCAAGCCGGAAGAAGGTTCCGCCGAAGCCAAATACCTGGCCGAGCGCCGCGCCGCCCTGGGTGGCTTCGTACCGCAGCGCCGCGCCAAGAGCTTCAGCGTACCGACCCCATCCCTGGAAACGCTGAAAGCGATCCTGGACGGCTCGGGCGACCGTGAAATCTCCACCACCATGGCCTTCGTGCGTATCCTCGCGCAGCTGGTCAAGGACAAGGAAATCGGCCAGCGCATCGTCCCGATCATCCCGGACGAAGCCCGTACCTTCGGTATGGAAGGCATGTTCCGCCAGCTGGGCATCTACTCGTCGGTCGGCCAGCTCTACGAGCCAGTCGATAAAGACCAGGTGATGTTCTACCGCGAGGACAAGAAGGGCCAGATCCTCGAAGAAGGCATCAACGAAGCCGGCGCCATGTCGTCGTTCATCGCTGCCGGTACTTCGTACAGCTGCCACAACCAGCCGATGCTGCCGTTCTACATCTTCTACTCGATGTTCGGCTTCCAGCGTATCGGCGACCTGGCTTGGGCCGCTGGCGACAGCCGCACCCGTGGCTTCCTGATCGGCGGTACCGCCGGCCGTACCACCCTCAACGGTGAAGGCCTGCAGCACGAAGACGGTCACAGCCACATGATGGCGGGCACCATCCCGAACTGCCGCACCTACGATCCGACCTACGGCTACGAGCTGGCGGTGATCATCCAGGACGGCATGAAGAAGATGACCGAAGAGCAACAGGACATCTTCTACTACATCACCGTGATGAACGAATCCTACCAGCAGCCAGCCATGCCGGCCGGTGTCGAGGAAGGCATCATCAAGGGCATGTACCTGCTCGAGGAAGACACCCGCGAAGCCGCGCACCACGTACAGCTGATGGGCTCCGGCACCATCCTGCGCGAAGTCCGCGAAGCGGCGAAGATCCTGCGTGAAGAGTTCAACGTCGGTGCCGACGTATGGAGCGTCACCAGCTTCAACGAACTGCGTCGCGACGGCCTGGCCGTGGAACGCGCCAACCGCCTCAAGCCTGGCCAGAAGCCTCAGACCACCTACGTGGAAGAGTGCCTGGCCGGCCGCAAAGGCCCGGTCATCGCCTCCACCGACTACATGAAGCTGTTCGCCGAGCAGATTCGCCAGTGGGTCCCGAGCAAAGAATTCAAAGTCCTGGGTACCGACGGTTACGGTCGCAGCGACAGCCGCAAGAAGCTGCGTCACTTCTTCGAAGTCGACCGCCACTTCGTGGTGCTGGCTGCCCTGGAAGCCCTGGCTGACCGTGGCGAGATCGAACCCAAGGTTGTGGCTGACGCCATCGTCAAGTTCGGCATCGACCCGGACAAGCGCAACCCACTGGACTGCTGAGGAGTATTTTTAAGTGAGCGAACTCATTCGCGTACCTGACATCGGCAGCGGTGAAGGTGAAATCATCGAGCTGTTCGTCAAGGTCGGTGACCGTATCGAGGCCGACCAGAGCCTGCTGACCCTGGAGTCCGACAAGGCCTCCATGGAGATCCCGGCCCCCAAGGCCGGCATCGTCAAGGAACTGAAGGTCAAGCTGGGCGACCGCCTGAAAGAAGGCGACGAGCTGCTGGTGCTGGAAGTCGAGGGCGCAGCTTCCGCGCCCGAGGCTCCGGCCGCCGCTGCCCCGGCTGCCGCACCGGCGCCGGCTGCGCAAGCCGCCCCAGCTGCCGCGCCAGCCGCAGCAGCCCCGGTTGCTGCCAGCGTGCAGGACATCCACGTGCCGGACATCGGCTCGTCGGGCAAGGCCAAGATCATCGAAGTGCTGGTCAAGGTCGGCGACACCGTCGAAGCCGACCAGTCGCTGATCACCCTGGAGTCCGACAAGGCCTCCATGGAAATCCCGTCGCCTAGCGCCGGCGTGATCGAAGCCGTGCTGTGCAAGCTGGAAGACGAAGTGGGCACCGGCGACCTGATCTTCAAGATCAAGGCCGCAGGCGCCGCCCCTGCTGCAGCACCGGCTCCGGCCGCTGCTGCTCCGGCTGCCGCTCCTGCCCCAGCTGCTGCACCAGCCGCCGCTCCGGCCCCTGCTGCTGCCCCTGCTCCGGTCGCTACCGCGCCGGCAGCCGGCAGCAACGCCAAGGTTCATGCAGGCCCGGCTGTTCGTCAGTTGGCCCGTGAATTCGGCGTCGACCTGGGTGCGGTCGCCGCCACCGGCCCGCACGGCCGTATCCTGAAAGAAGACGTTCAGGTTTACGTCAAGGCCATGATGCAGAAGGCCAAGGAAGCTCCAGCCGCCGGTGCCATCGGTGGTGCAGGCATCCCGCCGATCCCGGCCGTGGACTTCAGCAAGTTCGGTGAAGTGGAAGAAGTGGCCCTGACCCGCCTGATGCAGGTCGGCGCCGCCAACCTGCACCGCAGCTGGCTGAACGTGCCGCACGTTACCCAGTTCGACTCGGCCGACATCACCGAGCTGGAAGCCTTCCGCGTCGCGCAGAAAGCCGTCGCCGAGAAAGCCGGCGTCAAGCTGACCGTGCTGCCGCTGCTGCTCAAGGCCTGCGCCTTCCTGCTCAAGGAACTGCCGGACTTCAACAGCTCGCTGGCGCCAAGCGGCAAGGCGATCATCCGCAAGAAGTACGTGCACATCGGCTTCGCCGTGGACACCCCGGATGGCCTGCTGGTCCCTGTGATCAAGAACGTCGACCAGAAGAGCCTGCTGCAACTGGCTGCCGAAGCCGCCGCGCTGGCCGAGAAAGCCCGCACCAAAAAGCTGTCGGCCGACGACATGCAAGGCGCCTGCTTCACCATCTCCAGCCTCGGCCACATTGGCGGCACCGGCTTCACGCCGATCGTCAACGCGCCTGAGGTGGCTATCCTGGGCGTCTCCAAGGCGACCATGCAGCCGGTCTGGGATGGCAAGGCCTTCCAGCCCAAGCTGATGCTGCCGCTGTCGCTGTCCTACGATCACCGTGTGATCAACGGCGCCGCCGCCGCGCGCTTCACCAAGCGCCTGGGCGACGTACTGGGCGACATCCGCACCATGCTGCTGTAACCCGCTGTTTACCTGCCTTCCCTCGGGAAGGCGGGTACCCCTTTCGAGCTGCCACGCTCGTACCTCAACCCCGCCAATTGGCGGGGCTTTTTTTTGCCTGTCAGGGCCCTTCGCCGGCAAGCCAGCTCCCACAGGGGCTAGACCAATCCCTGTGGGAGCTGGCTTGCCAGCGAAAGGGCCGCAAAGCGGCCCCCGTTCCTACAGATTCCCTGGGTCCAGCCGACAACCTGCACACAGCATCCCGCATGGCCGCTTGCCAGCCCACGGGACATGATGCAACCTTGCCCGATGCGCCGCTTTCCAGGCGGCGCTCCCTGTTCAAGCGAGTCTTCGATGAAAAGCCAACCCGATGCCGCCAGCCGAGTGGCGGCCGAGGTCGTGACGCAGCTCCCCGTGCCCTCGCGGCTCGGCATGCTGCGTTTCGAACGGCTGAACGAAGCCAGCTGGGCCATGCTCTACGTCGACCCCGCCTGCGAGCGGCAATTCGGCCTGGCCGCCGCCGAACTCTGCGCCTTGATCGGCTCGCCCTACGCCAGCCTCATGGAGCCGGAGGCGCGCTACAAACTGCACGACGAGATCCAGCTGCAACTGGCTCGGCGCGGCCACTACCGCGTGCGCTACACCCTGCACGCAGGCCAGGCGCCGTTGCGCGTGCTGGAAGCGGGCGAAAGCTACAAGCAGCACAACCGCCAGCTGCTGCGTGGCTACCTGACGGTGATGGACGACCAGCAGGACGACAGCGCCGACCTCGACGCAAACGATCTCGAGTCCCGCAACAACCGCCTGCAACTGGCCCTGCAGCTCAATCAGCGCGCCCAGCAGGAGCAGCTCGAACACCTGGAGCGGGTGCGTGCCCAGCAGGACCTGATCCTGCGCCTGGCCCGCCAGCGCTACAGCATCGGCAACTCGCTGCTCGAAGCCGCCGAGCTGATCACCCAGAGCGCCTGCGAAATCTACAAGGTCGACAGCGCCAGCATCTGGTACCTGCACGATCAACGCCTGGAGCCGATCAGCGCCTGGTACCACCACGAGCGGCTGCACCGCCTGCCCGAACCGATCGACGCCAGCCGCTTCCCCGACTACCTCGAAGCCCTGCACGCCAGCCGCGCCATCGATGCCCACAACGCCAGCCACGACCCGCGCACCCGGGAAATGGCCGAGCTGCTCTACCCCACCGACGACAACGCCATGCTCGATGCCAGCATCCGCATCGACGGCCAGGTGGTGGGGGTGCTGTGCCTGGAGCAGACCGGCCGGCCAAGGGCCTGGCAGTCGGACGAGATCGCCTTCGCCGGCGAGCTGGCCGACCAGTTCGCGCAAGTGATCAACAACCACAACCGGCGCACCGCCGCCAGCGCGCTGCACCTGTTCCAGCGCGCCGTGGAACAGAGCGCCAGCGCCTTCCTGCTGGTCAACCGCGACGGCGTGGTGGAATACGTCAACCCCAGCTTCACCGCCATCACCCAATACAGCACCGAGGAAGTCCAGGGCCACCACCTGGCCGAGCTGCCGGCGTTGGAAAACCTGAGCGAGCTGCTGTTCGACTCCCCCTCCAGCCTGGCCATGGGCAACAGCTGGCAGGGCGAGTTCAAGAGCCGGCGCAAGAACCTCGAGCCCTACTGGGGCCAACTGTCGATCTCCAAGGTGTACGGCGACAACCGCGAGCTGACGCACTACATCGGCATCTACGAAGACATCACCCAGACCAAGCTGGCGCAACAACGCATCGAGCGCCTGGCCTACACCGACAACCTGACCAACCTGGGCAACCGCCCGGCGTTCATCCGCAACCTCGACGAGCGCTTCGCCCGCGACAGCAGCAGCCCGATCTGCCTGCTGCTGGTGGACATCGACAACTTCAAGCGGATCAACGACAGCCTCGGCCACCAGACCGGCGACAAGCTGCTGATCAGCCTGGCCCGGCGCCTGCGCAACAGCCTGAGCAGCGGCGGCAGCCTGGCGCGCTTCGCCAGCAACGAATTCGCCGTGCTGCTCGACGATACCTCCCTCGAAGACGGCCAGGGCGTGGCCCACCAGTTGCTGCGCACCCTCGACAAACCGATGTTCGTCGACAACCAGCTGATCAACGTCACCGCCTCCGTAGGCCTGGCCTGTGCACCCCTGCACGGCAGCGACCCGGCCACCCTGATGAAGAACGCGGGCCTGGCCCTGCACAAGGCCAAGGCCAACGGCAAGCACCAGGTGCAAGTGTTCACCGAAGTGCTCAACGCCGAGGCCAGCTACAAGCTGTTCGTCGAGAACAACCTGCGCCGGGCGCTGACCCAGAACGAACTGGAAGTGTTCTACCAGCCCAAGCTGTGCCTGCGCAGCGGCCGCCTGCTCGGGCTCGAGGCGCTGCTGCGCTGGAACCACCCGGAGCGCGGCATGATCCGCCCCGACCAGTTCATCAGCGTGGCCGAAGAGACCGGCCTGATCATCCCCATCGGCAAGTGGGTGGTGCGCCAGGCCTGCCGCATGAGCCTGGAGCTGCGCGAGGCCGGCATGGGCAACCTGCACGTGGCCATCAACCTGTCGCCCAAGCAGTTCTCCGACCCGGAGCTGGTGAGCTCGATCGGCAGCATCATCAAGGAAGAGGCGCTGCCGCCGCACCTGCTGGAACTGGAGCTGACCGAAGGCCTGCTGCTCGAAGCCAGCGAGGACACCCACCGCCAGCTCGACGAGCTCAAGGCCCTGGGCCTGACGCTGGCCATGGACGACTTCGGCACTGGTTACTCGTCGCTGAGCTACCTGAAGAAGTTCCCGATCGACATCATCAAGATCGACCGCAGCTTCATCAACGAGATCCCCGACAACCAGGACGACATGGAGATCACCTCGGCGGTGGTGGCCATGGCCCACAACCTCAAGCTCAAGGTGGTCGCCGAGGGCATCGAGACGCCGGAGCAACTGGCGTTCCTGCGCCGGCACCGCTGCGACGTCGGCCAGGGCTACCTGTTCGACCGGCCGATCCCCGGGCGCGAGCTGACCGAAAAGCTCAAGCGCTATCCGCGTGGCCCGCTGGCCTGACAGCGGCCAAAACCTCGGGCACTATA